>JBDTHH010000782.1:0-14403 GCA_039937055.1 Ktedonobacteraceae bacterium
GGGCGAGGCAAGCCACGCCCTACGGAACGACCTCCCTCCCCTTAACTTCATGTCTATGGAGGTGCTACTCGGTGTATCCGTAAGGAAAATGGCCTGCCCACCTACTCCAACAAATTTGTTGCCAAGGCGCTTTCGGGTCCCTACGATCGCGGATACACCAATGGGTAATCTTACGCATGTCTTTGGGTCAGCCTCCCTTTATACTTGCGGCAGAGTTGAAAGTTTTCTCCTCTTTGCATCTATAAGGGAGGCCATATGACACGATTTACTCTTCGTCGTCTCGTTCTACAAGCGGGATTGCCGCTGCTGGCGCTCATCGCTGTCGCGTTCTACGCGTATCCCGCCGCTGCGAACCTGCATATTAACACCGGCCGTCAGAGCCGGGTACAGGCATTCCAGCCGCAATCATTGCAACAGCGCATTCAGTCACATCAACTGGCATCCACCGTACAGGTGCTTGCCGCACAACCGCCCAGTGTGATCATTCAGTTCCCACTCTTTCCAAGTGGTGTGAAAAAGGCCTTTCCTCAAGCGACTGGCGTAGTGACTATTGTCCAGGGGAATCCGGCGGTCAGTCTCCTCGATACCGTCACAGTTGATGTGGCGCATATGCCGCCCGATACCACCTTTACCATCTTCTTTATCGAGCTGGCGAACAAGCCATTTGGCCATGTGCAATACGTCGCGGACCTGCATACGCGCGATGATGGAAGCGGTGACATCACCTTCCAGACAATTACGCTTGTGGCCTTCGCCGCTGATGCGGCCAATCCTGGTACGTCAAAGGACCAGTCGGGCGATGCGTCGGGGGTTCAACTGGAGCATCTGGGCATGTGGTTTTCCTCGCTCCAGGATGCACAGAAGGTCTTGAATAACAACACGCTGAAAGGCACGCCGTTCGATGGCGGTAATCCCCCACTTCATGCTGGACCACAGGCCATGACCGATGGGCAGACTACTCCGGTGTTCTAAGCACAGGTGAGAAGGAGGATATTATGTCATTGCTACAACGTGTACGCACCGTTGCCCTCGGCAGCTCAGTATTACTGATGCTCTTATTGGTAGTGTGTACGCAGTCCGCCGCTGCTTCCGCTGCTCCATTGAGGCGGCAAGACTCTACACTGACGACGGTGGCCCTGGACCGCGTGGCGCAGCATAAGCGGCTCGCCCCGACGGTGCATGTGCTGGCCTCAATCGCGCCGACCACGATCCTGCAATTTCCGCTGGTGCCCAGTGGCATCAAGAAGGCTTTTCCCGATGCGACGGCGCTGGTGACGATGGTGCGCGGCAATCGCGACGATAGCACCTCGGATACGGTGACCGTCGATGTCCAGAAGATGCCACCCAATATCACCTTTACCATCTTCTTCATCGAGATTGCCAGTAAACCCTTTGGCAATGTTGAGTATGTCGCGGACCTGACCACGCGCGGAGATGGCAGTGGTGAAACGGTTTTCCATGTCATCGCCCTGGTGGCCTTCGCGATGGATGCCCGCAATCCAGGCACTTCGAAGGATCAAGAGGGCACGGCCTCTGGCATTCAACTGGAGCATCTGGGTATGTGGTTTGCTTCGCTGCAAGATGCCCAAAAAGTGCTCAACGACGACACGCTCAAGGGAACCATTTTCGATGGTGGCAATCCTCCGTTACATGCCGGACCGCAGGCCATGACGGATGGACAGACTGCTCCGGTGTTCTAAGAAAGGAGGAAGAGTATGTTTCGCACACGATGGATGCTGGCCCTGGTCATGCTCACACTGCTCAGCGTGTCTTTGGGGGCCTGTTCCACGGCTCCAGCAAACCCGGCGGCCAGTAGTACCGCTACCGCTCCGGCTGGCGGTGGACAACCGCAGTTTCCGAGTGCCGCACCCCAATTGCGCACCCCAAACTTTGGGAACGCGGGCCAGGTGGCGCCAACCGTGAAAGTTCTGGCCTCGGTTGACCCCACCTTGATTATCCAGTTCCCGTTGTTCCCGGCGAGCATTAAAGGGAAGTTCCCTGATGCCACCGGCCTGGTGACGGTATTCCAGAATCCACAGGCCAACGATTTTGATGCGGTCACCGTGGATGTGCAGCATATGCCGCCGAACGTCAAGTTTACCGTCTTCTTCACGGAGATTTCGGCCAAGCCCTTTGGTCACGCGGAATACGTGGGCGATGTGATTACACGGGGCGACGGCTCTGGCGAGTCCACATTCCATCTGATTACCTTTGTGGCCTTTGCCGCCGATAATCGCCATCCGGTGACCTCGGCGGATCAATCGGGCGATGCGTCAGGCATTCAACTGGAGCATGTGGGCATGTGGTTTGACGGAGTGAATAATGCGCGCCTGGTGTTGGGGGACCCCACAATAGCCGGCACCCCCTTTGATGGTGGTGGTGGCGCGAAACATGCCGGGCCGCAGGCTATGACTGATGGCCAGACATTACCTGTGATTTAGCTTATACCCAGCCCTGCCGTATGGCATAGGCCACAGCGGCGGCCCGTCCGGGGACATCCAGTTTGACAAAAATGTTGCTCAAATGACGATTGACGGTGCGCGGACTGAGAACGAGAGTGTCGGCAACTTCGCGGTCGGTATGGCCTTCCGCGACCAGTTGTAACACCTCTCGTTCTCGTGCTGAGAGCTTCAGATGCAACACATGCCCGGCGGTATGGACCTCGCTTACCTTGACAGGTTCCAGTGCTTGAACACCTTCAAGCAGCGTCTCCACCAGCGCGGCGGAGCGTTGCATATGGTATTGGAGAAAGAGCAGGCGAGCTTGCTCGCAGAGGATGCGTATATGCTGCACCGACTCACCACGCGCGACCGTCATGCGCGCCTGCTCGTAGAGAATGGCCGCTTCTTCAGGTTGATTGTTGGCCTGGCGACAGAGCCGTAACCCATCTTCAAAGGCACGTTCGGCCATGTCCCAGTTTCTGGTTACTGTTGCCAACTCACCTAGAACACGGTCGACCGCGAGTCCATAATAGAGAAAGCCTCGCATGTGTGTGATGCGCTCAAAATACGGTGTCGCCAGTTCGAGCGTGTCCAGGTGGAGATAACCCTCCGCCAGAAACGGAATATAGAAACTACCGGAAAAGCCCGCAAGCTCAGGAAGCGCGCTAGCTCGATCAAGGTACGTGCGCGCGGCCGCTCTCCGTCCTGTGACGGCCAGGAAATGCCCATAGAATGCTACAGTACTGGCAAACCAGTCGGTGTTTGTGGCTGACTGTATGGCCTCCTGGAAGAGCGGATCTGCTTCATGCCATAGGCCACGCCGGAACTGCAACACAGCTTGAGCCAGTAATACAACCGGCTTGAGGCGCGCATTCATCTCTACCTGCGCTTCTTGTAATGCATGTTGTAGATGGGTGTTGCTACTGGCCCAGTCCCCCTGGTTGAGAGCCATCATCCCTTGATTCCAGTAGAGCCAACCCATGACACGGCGCACACCATAGCGCCGGGCAAGCTCGAAGCCGCGTTGGGTATAACTGTGAGCCGTTTCCATTTCACCCAATGCCTGATAAATAATGCCCAGTCCCTGCTCTCCTAATGCGGCGCGGAATGGATCACCAAGGGAGAGATACAATTCATGCGCCTGCTGCTGGAAGCGAATGGCGTCGCGGATATGCTCGCCCCAACCATAAATCCAGCCTATAAGGTGCAGGGCGAATGCCTGGCTGCTGCGATCGCCAAGCGCTGTTGCCAATTGATGTGCTTGCCATAACCTCTCTTTGGCCTCTTCTGGATGGTTAAGCAATAGATCAAGGGTAGCCCATGCCTGGAGAAATAAGACGTGTTCAGCGCTGTATGCATGCTCTATCGTCATTACTGCAATAGCAGAGGTCCCTCGTTCGAGAAACCAGGATATACTCTGCTCCTGTTCCTGTCCACCCACTGCCCACTCTTCTTCGATAAATGCTGCACTCGCCGCCTGCAAATGTGCTAGCGCCAGTTCATATCTAGCTTGCATGCGATAGGCATCGGCGAGCGCGCGATTGATGCGTGCATGTAATAACGGCGATGCGCTCTTCTGTCGGTGCAACTGCTCTAACGCAGCTTGAAATGAGACTGTAGCCTGCTCAAGTTCCCCTAACTGAAACCATAGTTCACCGATGGTGAGGTGAAGCTGTACTGGCGTAGGGGTAGAGGTGCCGGCAAGCGGAAGAGGTATGCCTTCTTCCAGCAATTGAAGGCTGAGACGAAAATGACTGATGGCCCTACGGTGAGCCTGTTGCCGTGTCGCATCCTCGCCGGCCAGTAAGCTCCAGCGCAAAGCCGCCACTCTCTCGCTACTGGCCGCATAGTGCGCAGCTAGTTCGGCGGCATGTTTGGGAGCTTCGTAGTCGTAGCATCTTTCTAATGCCTGACCAATTGCGCCGTGCAGGTGCCGCATTTGCTGGGTAGGGATCGTAGCATGAAGTATCTCCTGTACAATGCCCTGACAAAATATGTACTGCGTCAGTGTGATATGAAAGCCTGTATCGGGCAAATCCAGCCTGTCTTCAGGCTCATTCTCTGGCACTCTGGCAATCAATGATGCCTGTATCGCTTCATCTAACAGAGCCTGTATGGTGGTACCTGGATGCTTCGCATTTCCCTCGCTATGTTCTACAACCTGCGCTAGCGCATCTATAGGAAAGGCACGACCAAAGAGGGACGCTTGAGATAGTAGCTCAAGACAGGCAGGACTTATATTCTCTAAACGTCGTTGCACGGCTGACACAATACTGGCAGGCAACTTTATACTGGATGGTTGTTTGATCTCCCAGATATCTTCTCGCAGCAGCAGTTGTCCATGAAGCGTCAGTGTCCGCACCAGTTCTTCCAGAAAGAAGGGGTTTCCTTCTGAGTGTGCCAGCAAGAGTTGTAGAACATTCTCTGATAGTATCCCAGGAAGTAACGCATGGATATGTGTGGTCATAGTCTCAGCATCAAGCGGGCCAAGAGGTAGAGGCAACCACATACCCTGTTGCATAAGTTCCATCAGCACGCGTGTGACGGTCTCAGCGGCTCTCTTCATTGTTACTTCATCTTGCTCGTTCTGCTCTTGTCCTCCCTGTGCCGGGCGTGTCGCTCCAATCAGCGCTACACGGCTTGCGCGCAGGCGGATCGTGAGATAAAGAATCATCTCCAGGCTAGCGCTATCGGCCCACTGTAAGCTGTCGATACATATGAGCAATGGCCTTGTAGCGGCGAGTCGCTCAAAGAGTGTCGCAATAGCATCAAACAGGCGAAACTTTTCTTGATCCGGGGACAGCAGCTCCTCCTGAGGGCGTATCTGTACGAGTGCAGGCAGTTCAGGAAAGAGACGAGTAAGGGAGGTAACGAGCGGTGTGCCGGTTAAGGATATGTTTTCTGCTGTGGGATGTTCTTCAACGGAGGACGAAATAGCGCCGGGCAATCCAACATAGGAGCGGAGTTGATCCAGAGTGGCGGCGCGCAAAACAGGGCGTAGCGCTTCCACAAAAAGGAAATACGGGAATGTCAGGCTTGACTCATATGCGCGCATCTCTAGCACATCAAAGCCACGCGCCCGTGCCTCGTGGCAGGCCTCAGCGAGCAAGCGCGTCTTGCCAATGCCCATCTCTCCGCTCAAGGTCAGCGAGCGAGCGCCCACAGGCAGATCGTTGGATACCGTGGCGAGCAGAGTATGTATGACCTGCATTTCCATCGTGCGTCCAACGAGCGGCAAAAGAGGCAGTGGCTGTTCCTGGTGGAACGCTGGATCAACGAATGGCGCCAGCATTGCTCCCCCGTTGGGTGCCAGGCGTCTTCTGTTTGAGCAGGCGCGGCATAAGGTCATGATAGATAAACAGTGCATAGAAAACTAGCAGAAATGGTACATCGAACAGAAAGTAGAGCCAGAAGGAAGGCGAAGCATTGAGCCAGAGCAGGTGATACAGCAACCCCAGCGCCACCAGCGTCCCATACACAACGGCTACCAGCGCCAGCGGGCGTACCCTGGCCCATTCGCGCTCGGTAGAGAGCCAGATGGCTGCCACGCCGTTCCCAATGATGATGGCACCTATGAACCGCGTCAGCACCGGTGAGATAGCCACGGGCCAGAGCGGAAAGTGCAGTTCGGGAAGGAAAAAGAAGGCCAGACCGACAATAAGATTGACAATGCCGGCAAACAAAGCCAGGCCGCGCTCAGGCCAGCTAAACGTCTGATAGCTCATGTTATACCTCTCTCTCACGTCATACCCAGACAGATTTTTATGGGTGGTGATTGATTACTTATAGTCATGGTAATTGCTGATGTATTTAGAAGGCTTCTGCTACATTATACTACAGAAAGAACGCAAAAGCCCTGCCTATGGGAGGCAATATTCAGGTATCATGAGGTGCAGGCACTGTCCCGATATCATCTTGCAGAGGTGTTTCCGTCTGCGTGGCTACTGGCGTCGGCGCCCTGTCGCTCAACGAGACGACTATCCCGCCAAGTATGGCGAGAAGGCCTCCCAGTGCTTGCACCAGCGTCAGGCTATCATGTAGCAAGAGCAGAGCAAACAGGGTGGAGAAGAGCGGAACCGTTTGCATCAGCGCCCCCATTTCCCAGGCTTTGAGCAGGCGTAGACCTTCCTGCTGGGCAAGGTAGCCAAGACAGAAGTTGCTGACAATGTAGAGCAGGAGCGCCCATAGTGTAGCCGCCGAAGGTTGCCAGCGCAGGGTGTGTGTGCCAACGAGGAGCTGAATGGCGAGTACGGGCAGGAGCGTGCATGCTCCTAGCAGCAGGCGCCACATGGTCAGCGCGAGCGTCCCGGCGCGCTGGGAGAGGCGTTTGGCGGGAACAAAGCCGAAGCCCAGACCTATGGCTCCGGCCACGATCAGCAGGTCTCCCAGGCCTCCATTGCTCCCGGCGCTCCCAGATGACCCTTTGAAGATCACCAGCACGCTACCGATGAGCAGCAGCAGAACCCCGATACCCTGTTTCAGCCGCACGCGCTCTCTAAGCAAGAGCACCGCGAAAAGCAGTGCAGCCACCCCGTTCAGTTGCAGGAGAAAGCCCCCTGCCAGCGCGCTTGTACGTGCGAATCCGGCGACGATCAAGAGAAGCGGAATCGCGGTGCCAGGGCATGCCAGCAGGAGGAGATCTAGCCAGCCCGCGCGCTTAAGCGCCTGGACGAGAGGGCGCCTTGTGAGCACAAGGCCTATGGCAAGCAGCAGACCACCACCCGCGAGGGCCAGGAACGCTACCACCGTCGCATCAATCTCGCCGCCCACCAGCTTTGCGAGCACGGCCCCCAGTCCAAACATGAACGAGGCGGCAACGGCGTACGCGGTACCTCGAAGGCGCATTGGTCTGCTCCCATCTCAGTAGAGACAATCAACAGGTTTCATTCATCGACAGTCTATTGTATCATCAGGCGAGCAGGCTGATGTATAGGACATGGATAGCAGGGCCGTGGCCAACAAGGATGTGGGTCTCTTTTGCCTGGAGCGTCTGTGCATGCTCCAGGTTGAGAATCAAGGAGCCTCTTCATGCCTTCAGTTTCTCTGACACCGGCCTCCTGATCGGTGTTATGCTTCACGCTTGCTTTCATTGATGAAATAGCCTATAAGTAACTTCTCCTTATTCCCCTACCCATTTTCTCTCCTGATTCGTTCTTTCTTTTGAAGAAAAAATTATTAAGCTCATCTGTTAGTACATAACGATACTATCTTCCTTCAATAGTGCCATACACGCGATAGAATGCTTATGCGTGCGCAGCAGGGAGTGCGCTACTATACTAGGAGGCCCCCAATGAATCAGAACCCGCTCAATCCTTCCAATGACGAACTTCCCTCGTGGGAAATGATGCCACGATTTCAGGACCGCCGTCGCAATCGCAGCCCCCTTGCAAGGTGGTATCGCTGGGCCGCACCGGTGGACCCTGGCAAAGATGCTCCATTTGAGCAGAGAGAGAGCTTTCGCCAGGGACGCATCGCCAGTGTTATTTTGTTGTTGATGCTTCTTGTGGTTATCGCTTTTATCCCCCTCGCTTTGAGCAGCGCGAACCTGTATACCCTTCCCATTGTACTCGCATTGCTCGTTGTGGCCTGTATCGCGGTGCTCCTCAATCGTCAAGGCAAAGTGCTGCTGGTCGGTATTTTTATCGTCTTCAGCGTGAATGCCGCGCTTGTACTTACTATTATAACGGCTCCCATTATCGATCTGAACGTCGGTTCGCTGCCTGTTTTTGACCTGTTTATCCTCTCGGAACTTGCCGCCGTCACTGTTTTACCGGCGGTCTCGGTCTTTGTGGTGGCCTTCATCAATTGTATCTATATTATGGCGTCTATCCTGCTTATGCCTCATTCCGCTGATCTTGGCGCGCTGATGGCGCACTCTGTCTATACCGTCCTCATCCGACCTGTGGCCTTGCAGGTTGTCGTGGCCGTAGTAACCTACCTGTGGGTGAGAAATGCCCAGGATGCTATCTTGCGTGCCGACCGTGCCGAGGTCATTGCCCAGTTGGAACATGCCATCGCCTCGCAGAAGCGCGAGCTCGATTACGGCATTCAGCAACTGTTACAGACGATGGTGCAGGCGGCTAATGGCGATATGAGTGTGCGTAGCCCGTTGGCTCAGGGACATGTGTTATGGCAGGTTGCTGTCTCGCTCAATACCTTGCTTTCACGTCTCCAGCGTTCCAGCCAGTCCGATTACGAGTTACAGCGACTCACAGCAGAGCTACAGCGACTCAAGTCAGAGCTGAACTGGGTTGTTGGCGCCCTGCGTGATGCCAAAACTCGGCGCGCTCCCCTTCCGCTTGTCTCAGGCAATACGCTGATAGAACCCCTGTATCGCGAACTCGCCGGGCATTATGTCATCGCGCCTCAATCCAGGAAGTAGTTTTTTATGAGAGTCGGCGGAGGAGGGAAAAATGTTACGGAAGATTGACTGTATCATGATCCGGGTGGATGATGTCGAGGCGGCGGCTGCATACTATGCACAGGTCTTTGGCCTGCGCCCTCAGTGGAGCGGCGATGACGCAATTGGACTTGTCTTCCCGGAGACCGACGCGGAAATCGTGCTTCATCGCGATCCTGATATTCCTTCAGCGGTGGAAGTCCATTACCTCGTCGATGATGTCGTGGCTGCCGTAACTCACTATACGGATCAGGGCTGCCTCGTACTCGTTGCCCCTTTCGATATTACGATTGGGAAATGCGCGGTAATCAAAGATCCATTCGGCACGCGACTGTGCATCCTCGATATGACGAAAGGACCACGCCCCCTCAACCTTGCACAGAATATGTGAGTTCCAGATATTCTTCATTTTCACCCCCCTCATTCTCCTTATTAATGAAGCATTAGTATTTACTCGTTCAAACTTCCTCCTCGGCTGAGCTACAAGGGGTATTGTAGCGAGCATTTTTGTCGATACTCTATACCGAAGCCATCGATAGCCATGCTTTTAATCAGGGATCAGGGAGAATGCAGGTAGTGAGTACGAAAAAGATTGCCATTATGAATATTGTTGCAACGGTGAGTTTATTGATGGTGCTCCTCTCCCTCGCGGTTTTTTCAGTATGGACAGCCCTGCTGAATCAACAGGCGATCAGCCGGGTTGGGGCATCACCTGGAGCGCACAATCTGTCTGAGCTTGTCCAGGTGCAGAACATGATCGTGACGATGACACCCTTGATTTTCTCCATAGGTGTACTGCTCGTCGGTGTCTCATTCTATGCGTCGAGGCTCACCCGCAGGAAGATTGTTGAAGCGAGCAAGGCCGAAATCGCCCTGCTCGAAAAGGTGGTGTCGACCGACTCCCTCACCGGCCTGGGAAACCATTATGCCTATCAGGGGAGCCTTGCGAATGCGCTAGAAAATGCGCGTAGTGAAAGTAACACGCTGGTGATTGCCTTGATTGATATTGACGAGTTCAAGGTGGTCAACGATGAGATGGGATACCAGTACGGCGATGAAGTCTTGATGGCGCTGGGTGCCTTGCTGTATGCTGCCAATATTTCCGACGCGCTTTTTCGGCTGAGTGGCGACGACTTTGCCATCGTTATGCCCCATACCTCGCTGGCAGAGGCCACACTTGTTCTAGAGCGGCTGTGCGAAGAGATCCGGCGAAATCTACCTGGTGTCACCGTGAGTATCGGTGTTACAGGTCCCGCCTCGGGCGAGATCAGCCACGAACTCCTCCATATGCAAGCAATGTTGGCTCTGCGGGAAGCCAAATGGCGCGGGCGCAATCGAATGCTCACCTTTGAGGCAATTGCGGGAAGTGTGCGCATTCTCTCCCCAGAGAAAACGCGGGCGGTGCGTCGTCTGTTGAGTGAAGGCCAGATGAAGGTTGCCTTCCAACCGATCTGGGACCTCTCTACCAACACTTTGTTGGCGTTCGAGGCGCTGGCGCGGCCTGCTGCCGACTCGGGCTTTGCGGGACCGCAAGAAATGTTCGACACCGCGGAGCAGATGGGGCGAGCACACGAACTCGATCTCGTGTGTATCCGGGCAATCCTCGCCCGTGCAGCGGAACTCCCTCCTGGTGCCCTCTTGTTCATGAATCTGACTCCTCAAACGCTCGTTCATGATCTGCTGACCGGGGCTGTCCTTCTGGAAGCCGTCGCAGCGGCTGGGCTCAAGCCATCACGCGTAGTGTTGGAGATAACCGAACGCTCTATTGTAGACCTCGCGGAGGTCGTAGAGAAAGCGAAACTCTTGCAGGTACTGGGTTTCCAGATAGCCCTCGACGACACGGGGGCGGGGAATGCAGGATTGGAGATGCTGAGTCAGTTGTCCGTTCAATATGTGAAGATCGACCGCGCCATCGTGAGCAATGCGCTCACCGACCGGACGGCACGCGGTGTCTTTGTCGGCATCACCACCATTGCCCATGAGTCCGGCATCGCCGTGATCGCTGAAGGCATTGAGACCACGGAGATGCTGGACTTTGTGAGACAGATCTCCGGGCAATGTGTACAGGGGTATTTACTTGGACGGCCCAGCGAGACAATTCCAGAGACCGATACCCTGCATGCCCTGAGTCCGCTCACCCTGGCGGGTTCGCATTAACCTGCGTAACGTACAGGTGTTATGCCTTTTAGCGAGTGGCGATGCCTTCTTTATTAGTGGAAACAGTTTGTGAAGTGTCTATGATAGAGGCAGGAGGAATGATCAGGCTATCCTGCCAGCTAATCCTCTGTCGTTGATGTGGGCATGTGGAGGAACTTCAATCGATAGCAATGATAGCTTTCTCTCAGGAGAAAGAGAAGAGGTCCCATGGATTCTAACCTGATCGCGAATCTGCTTTCATTGACACTGTTTGCCGTCTCGCTCGTTATTGTCGTGCGTTCTTTCTATAGGTACGCCAGGTTCCCTAATCGCCGTCTATTCATTCTGGGTTTGTCGATGACCATCATAGCTTTGACAGCTCTCGCTGGCTTCGCTGGTGATAACATAACGGCTATTTCGCTCAATGTCGATTGGTTCAACTACATCGGCCAGACCGTCAGCTTCCTGTTCATTTTACTGAGCCTCTGGGGAAACAGCGATCGCTATCTACGTCGCCTGACCCGCTGGCACATCATCATCTCGTCGCTGCTTTTGATCCTGCTGTTGCTGGCGCCTCTATTGCCCTCCGACTTCCCAGACCCGTCTGTGACAAAATCACTTCTGAGTGGTTCACGCGGGGCGATCTCTCTCATCATCTGCATTACCTACATTACCTCCTTTATGAGGAAGGAGAACCACTTTAATCTGCTGATGAGTGGAGCTTTTATCTTGATCAGCCTGGGCTATTTTATCATTATCCCCAAGTATTTCCAGCCCAACGCTACACTTGACCACGTCGGGGATATACTACGGATTACTGGCTTTCTGACATTCCTGGTTGCTATCCTGATAGGTGAGCCCGCTCGCGCACCTGATGAAGATACCGTGCGAAGTGCAAGAGCATTACTCGTCCAGCGACAAGCACTGAACAGGCGGCCTCTCTCATAGCCCAAGATTCGACCCTTCCCCTTCCTTTGCTATTGACTTCTTCAACTTTCCCAATTATAATTCAATCAGTTAATTAGAAAACTAATTGATTGATTAGAAAGGATCTGAAAGCATGCCTGAACCTAGACGTGGGCGGGCGCATGATGCAGAGGGTGCGCGGGAGGCGATTCTCAACGCGGCAGAAGAGGTGTTCGCGGAACATGGTTTCGATGGCGCGCGTATCGCGGTCATCGCGGCAGTCGCGAACTATAATTCAAGTCTGATCTTTCAGTACTTTGATGATAAGCTTGGTCTCTACGCGGCGGTACTCAAACACGCTGACAAGGAAATGAGCGAACTTCAGATGCGCGTGTTCGCCCCATTGCTTGAGAATGCAACCATTGCCTCCAACGTTCAGCAGTTCAAGGCATTACTCGAAACGGTTGTGCAAACACTGTTTGATTACCTGATAGAGCATCCGCGCTTCATGCGCATGATGCTGTGGGAGATGGCCGAGGGCTGGCAAACGTATGCGCAGCTCAGTTCACAATTGCAGACAGAAGACGTTGACCAGTTCGAGCTGTTCTTTCGCAAGGCGCAGAGCGCCGGACTGCTCCGCTCTGGTTTCATTCCTGTGATCCAGCTTGCTATGGCGTTGCAGGTCTGCCAGTCCTACCTGGCCTTTCTGCCTTTGTATCAGATGCTGCTGCCAGGGGAAGATGTTTCCTCTCCCGCCGCGTTCGCACGCGCACGAGAGTATGTTGTGGACTTTGTCGTCGCCGGCCTGATGGTCAGTCCTGGTGAAACAAAGCAGTAATTCCGTACAAGAAAGTTTTACATAGATAAAGGAGAGAGAATATGCGCCTTTCCTATAGATGGCAGGCCACGATCGTCATCGCCATCGGCCTGCTGATGGCCGTTCTCGATAACACGATTGTCAGCGTCGTGCTTCCCCAAATAGCCAGGGCCTTCCACACAGATTTCCAGACGATTACCTGGGTCGGTACCGGCTACTTCCTGGCCAACGCGGCAGTCATCCCGATTGTGGGCTATCTGAGTGATCGCATTGGTACAAGAACGATCTTTTTGTTCTCATTGGCGCTGTTTACGCTGGGTTCCGGGCTATGCGCGTTCGCGCCCAATGAGCAATTCCTGATCGCCTTCCGCGTTTTGCAGGGCATCGGCGGTGGCGCCCTGTTGCCGATCGCTATGGCCATCATCTTTCGCCTCTTTGGCCCGACGGAGCGTGCAGGCGTCATGGTGATACTCATGGTGCCGTTGTTGCTTGGTCCGGCCTTTGGTCCAACGCTTGGGGGGTACCTGGCAACCAACTTTAGCTGGAATGCCATCTTCACCATCAACTTGCCGATTGGTGTTGTCGCGTTCATCTTCTCGTTGATTGTCCTGCGTGGCAACAAAGCTGAGCAAGAGGCGAACGACCAGGAGCCGTCGCTATCGAAGGGCTTTGATATCCTGGGCCTGATCCTGTCGATGGTGGCGTTCACCACCCTCGTCTACGGCATCAGCGAGGCGGGCTCGCGTGGCTGGGGTGATCCGCTGGTCATCTCGTTCTTGAGTGTTGGTAGTGTGTTGCTGATCGCTTTCATCATTGTAGAGCTGCGAGTGAAAGACCCGGTCATGGACGTACGGCTCTTCAGCAACTACACGTTTACGATGGCGAATATCCTGCAATGGGTGACGGTTGCGGTACTCTTTGGGAGCCTGTTCATCCTGCCGCTCTTCTTTGAGAACGTACAGGGACTTTCCTCACTGAGTACAGGTGGGATTTTGATCAGCCAGGGTCTGGCCATGGCGGTTGGGCTGGCCATCGGCGGCAAGCTATACAACCGGGTGGGGCCACGCATCCTTGCCGTTGCTGGTCTGGCCATCGCCGCGATTTCAATGATCGGCTTCACACGACTGGACATCAGCACAACAGGTGTAGACATGCAACTCTGGCTGATCCTGCGCGGCCTGGGTCTGGGCCTGGTGGCTCAGCCTTTGCAGACGCTGGCAGTATCGGTCGTTAGCAACAGGCAGATGGCCAAGGCGACATCGCTGATCAGTTCGACCAAGGTGGTCTTCGGCGCCGTGGGTGTGGCCGTGCTCACCACCTACCTCACCCAGCGGGCAACGACGCATGCTCAGGATATTGCTGCCGGCTTCCAGACGCGGCCACTCGGCATAGTAGCGGCTACCTGTGTCCAGCAGGCGGGTCAAAACGCCCAGGCGCTCAAGCTCTGTGTGACCCAACACGCTGTGACGATGGGCTTGAACGACACTTTTCTGTTCGTCCTGATCGGCTGCGCCATCTGCACAGCACTGGCCTTCTTCCTCGGTCGCGACCCGGCTATCGAGGCCGCGAAGGTCGCCAGAAAGGGCGGCGAGACGGTAGACGAGCCTCTCCCTGTCCCGGTTCCCTGACCCGTGGAGCCTACGCAGGCGTCTCCGTAGGGCGAGGCAAGCCCCATAGGCGTACACGTAAGCCGAAGCGGGCCG
>JBDTHH010000783.1:0-3287 GCA_039937055.1 Ktedonobacteraceae bacterium
CCTACGGCTCAGATGCGACGCGCTGGTATATGTATGCCTCGGCGCCGCCCTACAATCCGCGCAACTTCACGGTGGATTACGTCGGCGAGGTGCTGCGCCAGTTCTTGCTGACACTGTGGCACGCGTATTCGTTCTTCGTGCTCTATGCCAATATGGATAGCTGGCAGCCGCCGCTGGCTGACGATTCCTGGGCCGGCGTCGCGCTCCAGCCTATCGACCGCTGGGCGCTGGCGCGACTCAATGCCCTGGTACGCGACGTAACCCCCATGCTGGAGAACTACGATGTCCACGGCCCGGCAAAGGAGATCGAACGCTTCGTCGAGGACCTCTCGAACTGGTACGTGCGCCGCAACCGGCGTCGCTTCTGGAAGTCTGAAAACGATGCCGACAAGCACGCAGCTTACCTGACGCTCTATACCTGCCTGACGACCCTGGCACGGCTGCTGGCACCGTTCATGCCCTATGTGAGCGAGGAGCTATACCGCAACCTTGTCGCAGAGCAGAACTCAGGCGCGCCCGAAAGCGTCCACCTGGCAGGCTGGCCCCAGGTCAATGCCGCGCTCCTCGACGAGCACCTTCTGGCCGATGCCGCGCTCCTGCTGGATACAGTAACTCTCGCGCGTTCGGCGCGCCGCAGCGCCAATATGCGCGTGCGCCAGCCGCTGAGCGAATTGCTGATCCGCGTTCCACGCGCCGGGGCTGGACTGCGCCGCTTCGCCGACGAACTGCGCGATGAACTGAACGTCAAGTCAGTGCGCTTCCTGGAAGTGGGTGATGACCTGATCGAGTACCGCTTTAAGCCTAACCTACCCGTACTGGGGAAGAGATACGGCCCGCTCGTCCCACACATCAAGACCGCTTTGGCGGCGCTCAAAGGAGAAGCCGCGACGATGGCAGCTCACGAGCTTGAAGCCGACCGGCCGCTCGAACTTCAGCTTGATGGACAGGCACTCCAGCTCGCAGCAGAGGAGGTGCTTGTGGAGGCCACTTCGCCCTCAGGCTACGCTGTCGCCGAGCGCAATGGGCTGCTGACCGCCCTCAATACGACGCTCACGCCCGCACTGCTGCTTGAGGGTCAGGCACGTGACCTCGTGCGGCTGATCCAGGAGGCGCGCAAGTCCGCCGGCCTGGCCATCACCGATCGCATTCGCGTCACCTTGCAGCCCCAGGACGACTTCGACATCACGCCACTGCTGGCTGCCCAGGACGAGTATATCCAATCGGAGACGCTGGCCACCTCGCTCACCGTCGGCCCGCTCGCAGGGAGCAGTTATGCTACTGAGGCGGAGCTTGATGGCGGCAAGAAAGTTGCTATCGGATTAAGCCGCTAATGCAGCGAATGTGGTAGATGCATACAATTGGCAGGGTGAAGACGGACCCTTCACCCTGCTTCATACTCAATGCAGAGATAAAAAGGAACAGCGCTATGTAGCTGGAATCTGGCGTGTTACGTGTAAGTATTGTGCGAGGAGGTAATCATAGACAGCAGGAAGGAAAATCTATATGCATGCTTTACTTATTCTCGCCATCTGGACATTCATATTCTTCTGTCTTGTGGCAGTGCTTATAAACTCTATCAGCTACTTTCGCCTTTCAAAACATCGGCTAAGCACAACCATTACCTTCCTCGTGGCAGGACTGATGATGCTGGCCCTGATTGTTTTTGCCTTTACCTTTACCATCAACCCAGGCGCATTCAAGCTCAGATCCGCCAATGTTTTTTTGTTTGTGATCATGCCAGTTGGGGCAATCATCCAGATGATTATGTTCTGGGCGGCGCCTGACTCGATATTTAACCGCCATAGTTGGCTGAAATTTATCGTTACCAGCGTGGCTACTATTCTGTGTATTGCCGCTGTGATCGGGATCTTCACCGATATGTAACCCTGGAAGCGGGAAAAGCTCGGCTTGACATTGCCGGGGCTTGATGGTAGTATCGTAGCATGAACACATTACTTTATCAGGGCAAAAAGGCGCTACCACCAGCGGTTGCGCCAGCCGCGTAGGCGACCACGCCGGGCTTACGCGGCAGGAAATGGCACTGCTTGTCTACCGCTCACGGCTGCTACGCATGTGAGTGGTTCGTTCCAGGTTTTTTCTTCAAGCATGTTTGCTTCCTTTCCTTCCCCGACTCTTTCCTATGGCGTGTATCGCCGCTCTGGACAGCGACCCCTCGTGCGTTGCTGAGTGTTCTGCGGCGTCCTGTGCTCCCAACCCGCCATGATCACACACACGAGAGAGTGTGGCCCGCTGTCTCACACCCGTTCTTCCTGCTTCATCCTGGCATGGTCGAACCGGCGGATCTACCATGAAGCCTTCAGGATGCAGAAACACGTTGCGTCTAGGCTTTGGGGAGCACCTGTAAAAGGAATATTAAAACTCATGTTATACGTCAATCATATCCTTCTCTCGTATGGCCCGCGCCTGGTGCTTGATGATGTGACATTCACACTCGCGCCCGGCGAGAAGGCAGGGCTGATCGGTGTGAATGGCGCGGGGAAAAGCTCGCTGCTCAAAATCATCGCCAGCCTGCAGGAATCCGACGGCGGCACCATCCTGCGTCCACCCAGTTTTGGCTACCTGGCACAGGATATCGCGCATGAAACGACGGTTGCCGAGGGCGCCACTGTGCGCGACTTCATCTATAGCAGCACGGGGCTGGATGTGGCGATCAAGACCTACGAGGAGTTATCGCACAAGATCGCCGAACCTGCCAATGGGGACCTTGCGATGCTGCTGACGCGCTTCGAGCAGGCGCAGAACGCGCTCGAACACCTGGGCTATTACGATGCCGACGCGCGAGCTGAGCAATTGATTGAAGGCTTAAGCCTGCCCGGCGTGACGCTGGACCGCGACATGCATACGATGAGCGGCGGACAAAAGACCAAACTGGCCCTCGTGCGCCTGCTCTTCCAGTCGCCCGACCTGCTGCTGCTTGACGAACCCACCAACTTCCTCGATGTAGAGGCAGCGGACTGGTTGATGGAGTTTTTGGAGCGCTACAGCGGCTCTATCCTGATCATCTCGCATGACCTGGAACTGCTTGATCACAGCATCAACAAGATCCTGCGCCTCAACGAGTTCACACACAAAATCGAAGAGTATCGCGGCACCTACTCCAGCTATCTGACGCAGATAGGCGACGCCATTGCGCTGATGGAGCGCACCAAGAAGTTGCAGGAACGCGAGATCGTGCGCCTGCAAAAGACCTCGCAAAAGCTGCGCGGCTACGGTGCGACTCGCGTGAAGCAGCGCATCGCCGTCGACAAGCGCATCGCCACGCTGGA
>JBDTHH010000784.1:0-7753 GCA_039937055.1 Ktedonobacteraceae bacterium
CCGGAAACCTGTTCAACGGCTGATCGGGATGATCATGCTATCTTGTTGTATGATCGCCCTCTTCGCAGCCTCTTCACTCTTTTACCCTTCTTCTAGTGCTCATGCTGCCGCCTTGACGGCATCATCAGCGTCGGCCAGCCAACCCAACTTCGGTTCGAATGTCTACATCTTCAATCCCAGCATGCCGCTGAGTCAGATCCAGGCGACGGTCAACGCGGTGGCAAGCCAGCAGGTCTCCAATCAGTTCGGAACTCAGCGCTATGCGTTGCTCTTCGAGCCTGGTACCTATGGTTCCAGTGCCGCCCCCCTCAACTTTCAGGTCGGTTTCTACACCACCGTGGCGGGCCTGGGCCTCTCCCCGAACGATGTCGTCATCAACGGGTCTATCAACGTATACAACCAGTGCCTTGGCGCCAACAACACCAATTGTATCGCGCTCGTGAACTTCTGGCGCTCGTTGTCGAATCTGACCATCAACGTGACCAACCCGCAGGGCGCCGGCTGCTACAGCGGCGAATTCTGGGCCGTGTCGCAGGCCGCGCCGATGCGGCGTGTCCACGTCAACGGGCCCACCACGCTTATGGACTATTGCACCGGCCCGTCGTACGCCAGTGGCGGCTTCATCGCCGATTCACAGTTCACCGGCGGCACCGTGATCAATGGCTCGCAGCAGCAGTTCCTGGTTAGAAATAGCAATCTTGATGGCTGGACCAACGGTGTCTGGAACCAGGTGTTCTCAGGTGTCGTGGGTGCGCCCGCCCAGTGTTTCCCTGCTCAGGCGTCATGTGGTGGCCCCTACACCACGCTCGCGACCAGCCCGGTGACACGAGAGGCACCGTACCTGTACGTGGACTCCAATGGGCACTACAACGTCTTCGTGCCCTCGGTGCAGCACAATACCGTGGGTACGTCATGGGCCAGCGGCGCGACGCCCGGCCGGTCCATCTCAATCAAGAAGTTTTTCATTGCCCATCCAGGGACCCCCGTATTGCTGATCAATATCGCCTTAGCATTTGGCCTGAACCTCATCCTGACCCCCGGCGTCTATCACCTGAACCAGAGCATCAGGGTCACGCGTCCCGATACCGTAGTGCTCGGTCTCGGTTTCCCGACGCTAATCCCTGACAACGGAAATGTGTCAATGAAGGTCGAAAGTTCGAGGGGGGTCTCGCTCTCGGGGCTGCTCTTCGACGCGGGCCCAAAGAACTCTCCGGTGCTGCTACAGGTTGGAGAGGACCACGAAGGCGACGCCCACGCGCGCAGCGACAATAACGCCTCCGACCCGACGGCTCTTCAGGATGTGTTCTTCCGCATCGGCGGCGCGCAGGCAGGCAAAGCGACGACCAGCCTGATCGTCAACAGTAATAACACCATCCTCGATGACATCTGGGCCTGGCGGGCCGACCACGGCAATGGTGTGGGCTGGACCGTCAACACTGCCGACACCGGCCTCATCGTCAACGGTGACAACGTGACCGCGTACGGTCTGTTCGTCGAGCACTACCAGAAGTACGAGGTGATCTGGAGAGGGAATGGCGGCACAGTCATCTTCTTCCAGAACGAGATGCCCTACGATCCGCCCAGCCAGGCGGCGTGGATGGAGGCTCCCGGTGTCCTCGGCTGGGCGGCCTTCAAGGTGACTGATAATGTGACCAGCTTCAGTGGCTACGGTATGGGCAGCTACAGCTTCTTCAACCAGGGTGTGGCCATCTACGCGTCACACGCGTTTGAGGTCCCCACCACCCTGCCAGCGGGAAGCCTGCACGATCTGCTCACGATCTTCCTCTCCACGTCCGGGTTCGGTGGCATCCTGCACGTGGTCAACGACACAGGCGGTTCGTCGACCATTGCTAACCCGGATACCCCGGTCACTGTGGTGAGCTACCCGTAATGTCTTGCCTCCTCGCCTGATCGGCTGATCATGGGCCGCAAGCTCCGTCTCTATGGGCGGGCTTGCGGCCCAGGCTCTTTGAGGGCGTGATGTGAAGAAATCTTAATCGTTTCTTTATGTCATCGTGTTGCACTTCCGTAACTTCTATGGTACCATTGCCTACAGCCCCGGTGTTTTGGTTAGCCCTGGATGTAGAACACACAGTACCTGCCTGTTTATGCAGATACCTGGCGGGATACACGAGAGTTGACCCTCCCTTGTAATTCAAGGGGACGGGCAATCCGGTACATACGGCTGTTGTATGTGGAGCGGATAGGTCGGATGGTAGTAGTGTGGAAGCAGAAATGAGGATAGAAAGCATGAGCAAACTGGTAATGGTCATAGATGATTCTCTCACGGTTCGTAAGATCGTCGAGACCAGCCTGAAGCGCGAAGGTTTTGAGTCCGTAAGCTATCCTGACGGGATTCAGGCTCTAGACGCATTGACAAAGCGGCGGCATCCTGTACCAGATCTGGTGATACTCGATATTGGCCTTCCCAAGATGGATGGTTATGAAATCGCTCGCCTCCTTAAGACAAAGCCCCAATTTGGAAATACGGTGATCATCATGCTCTCAGGCCGCGACGGCGTGATAGACCGTCTCAAAGGTCGACTCGCGGGTGCCAAGGATTATCTTACCAAGCCCTTCAGGACACAAGACGTTATTTCTGTGGTACACCAGCACCTGGGTGTTCCTTCCTATATGTAGAAAGGGCCCTGGCAACCAGGATGGACGGGTTCCCGGCTTTCATAGAGAGAGATCGAGGACCTTGATCGCCGTCCTGGTTGCCAGTATGTTTTAAGATGGCTGGTATGTCTACACACGAACATCTCATGGTTACGACTACCACAGGCGATGGCTCAATGGAGAGGCCCCTGGAACAGTTGAGCGACGAGGAGTTCTGGGAGCATGCGCGTAAGCTGGCCAGCATCGTCCCCGTGGCCATCTTCCCCGAAGAATACCTGGAATGCCATCTGCGCGCCGGGCACACGTCCTTCATCGCGCTGGCGGCGCTCTTCGAAGTGGTGCCGCCGCCCTACCGTATCTCCCTGCTGCCCGACGCGCTACCCTGGATGCCGGGTCTGATCGCCTGGCGCGGCGAGGTCATCGCGGTGGTGGACCTGGATGCCTACCTTTTCGGCGCTGCCCCAGCCGAGCCGCCTCGGGCTACTACCAGCGAGGGGACGCTGCTGATCGCTGATTTCGGCGGCCAGCCTGTGGGTCTGCTTGTGGACGCCATCGGCTCGATCACCGCCATCAAACCGGACCAGGTGCAATCATCTATGCAACCCGGCAGCGATATCGCGGGTCCCTACAAGGGCGTGTATGCTGGCTCCTTCGTGTTAGATATACCGGTCCTCCTCGCTGAGGCGGTGCGGCAGATAGAAATGGCTGCGACCTATGGATGAGTCTTCCGATACGCTTGCTGAAAGCAAACTAACGCCTGAGGATCTGGCTGTATTGCAGGCCTTCAAGGAAATGGAAGATCTGGAAGTACCGCCGGGGCTGGCTGATGCAGGATCAGGAACAACGAGCGCGGCAGGCACAGATTCTGACGACGAGGCGGCGTGGGTAGATGAGGCGATGCATACAGAAAGCCTGCTAGAGCAATTCTCTCCCTCCTCCTCTTCCGAGGACAGTGATCTGCTAGATGACATGCTGGTCTTGTTTGCCACCGAGGCCGACGAGGATATCACCATCATGCGCCAGGCGCTTGAGAAGTTGGAGCAAGAGAGCAGCCTGGACGCGCCGGCCTTCGTGACATTACAGCACGCTGCGCATAAGCTCAAAGGCACGGCGGGCGCGGTTGGCTGCAACTCGATGTCTACCATTGCCTATTACATAGAGATGCTGGTCGGATTGGTGCAGAGCAAGGCGGTCGTGCAGATGATCGGCTTGATGGCCCTCGTCCAGGCTGTGCGCGCGCTCGAAACGACCTTGCAAAGCGTGGTCAACCAGGGGCAGGAGAGCGGCACGCCGCTCACGGAACTCGAAGCGGAGTACGAGGCCCTCAACGAGTTCGGGAGCGCGTATCGTCCTCCGTCAGATAGCCTGACGGCGCTGGCGGCCAATTACGAGGGCGAGGCCGACGCTACTGCCAGAACGACTTCGCCGTTGAGAGAAGAGATCGCCCATCTCTACCTCACCTCCCGACCTGCGCCGGAGGTCTTTTCTCCCCTGCCCTCGGTCCACGTCGATGTGCATCGTCTGGAACAGCTTGTGTTGCACAGCGAACAACTGGCGGAGCAGCATGCGCAATTGGAGAATATCCGCCATGAGATTGATGTGGCGCTCCAGGAGTTACACGCCTCGCAGGCGCGTTTGCGCCACCTGGAGATGCTTCTCTCCATCAACACCTTCGCGGCCAGGGATGCCGATGAGCGCTCTGCCAGGTCAGCGGTGCAGCGCTCCACATCGTCGCTCATTGCGCGTATCCTCGATGAGGCTGCGCAGCGTAGCGGACATCTGCCTCCCTACCAGAGCAAATCGCAGGCTCTGCTTATGAAGGCGCGGCAGGCGCGAGAGCAGATGGTCTGGGATGAACTGGAGGTCGATCGCTATTCGGCCAACGATGAGCTGATACGCGCGTTCGGTGAAGCGATTGCCGATGTCTCTACCGCCTCCTCGCAGTTGCGGCAGGCTTTCGCCCAGTTCAACCGCGCGCTGAACAAACACATGGATCTTGCCGGCAGCGTGCGCAGCGATACGCTGCTGCTGCGCTCGGCCCCGCTGGGCACGCTGCTGCCACGCATCCAGCGCGCTATTAAAATGAGCGCCCATGCTCAACAGCGGCAGGTACAGTTTGAGTTCAAAGGTGAAACGACCGAGATTGACCAGGATATCCTGGAGGCGCTGGCCCGCCCGCTGCTCCAACTTGTGCGCTATTGTGTGGTTGATAGCCTGGAAAGCTCACAAGAACCGTCAGGGGAAGTAGAGCACCCACAAGGGCCGTCCTTACATTACTATCATCGTGTCTGGTTGTATGCGTACGCGGTCGGCAACGAGGTAACTATCGAGCTGGGCTTTTCGCTCAATGTACGCAGTGGAGCGCTGGACCTTGTGCGCCGCTCTATCGCGCAACTGCATGGCTCGATCATCGCACGCCCGAACAGCGTCGGGGGCGTCAGCTTCTATCTGAACCTGCCACGCTCGCAGGGGGCAGTCCAGGGTTTGTGTGTGCGCGCGGGCAGCGAACACGTCGTTGTGCCGCTCTCGCAGGTGCAGCGCATAGATTATGGTGCGCGTGAGAAATACGACTCGCTCTGCATTCTCAGCGAGCTGCTTGGCTTCCCCGGCGATCAGTCGGCTAGTGAAGATAGGCGACCTGTATTGATACTGCAACCGGGAGCCGTGTATGCGGCAGTGCAGGTGGACGATATCCAGGAGAATGTTGAGCTGGTGGTGAAACCGCTGGCAAAGCCCCTATGCCGTCCGGGTATCGCAGGTGCCGCCATCGATGGCCTGGGCAACGTCCTGCTGATCCTCGATCTACCGCGCCTGATGCTGCACAGCCTTGAGCGCCAGCATATCCCAGCGAGCGCCGCATCGTTATCCAGCCGGCGCGAGATGCGGCCACAGTATGTAGCGCAGTCCGCGCCGGCGATCCTGATCGCCGATGACTCTGTCTATATCCGGCAGTCGCTCCAGCAGATGTTGAGCCGTGCTGGCTACCAGGTCATGCTCGCTCGCGATGGCATGGAGGCCTGGGAGCAGTTGCTGGCGCATACACCAGATATCCTCTTGCTGGATATCGAGATGCCCAACCTCAATGGCTACGATCTCCTCGCCATGATTCGTACCAGTCCCCAGTTTAGCAACCTCAAGATCATCATGCTCACCGCGCGCACATCCGAGAAGCACCAGCAGAGCGCTTTTGATCTGGGCGCTCAGGCCTACCTTAGTAAACCCTGTTCGCAGGATGTGTTGCTTGAAGCGCTCAATTCGTTGGCCAGCGCGAAATGATATGTGGCTTGCCTCAGCCTACGCAGAGGTCTTTAGCGTACGACGAAATAGATGCGCCAGGCCAACTGATCGGCTGTTTTCCCGTTGTTCCAGTAAAGCTCTACTTTGCCCTCAAGAGCCTGTGGAAACTGCATGGTGAGGTAGCCGTTGAAGGTGGTATGTTTGGAGTCGGGAGTAACCGTGATGACTTGCGTTTTATACAGGAGATTATTGGTGTACCACTCGATGTTGACGGTGCCAGGTGCGACAGTATGCACGCTATAGGTCAGATAGATGATCTCACCCGGCGTAAATATCCTGGTTGCTTGCAATGGGATAGCCGTCGTGGAATCAATTTTCGAAGCTGTGGTTGCTGAAGGAATGATGTGAGAGGTATAGGCGGGGCCATTCTCCTCCGGCCGCGGGTCTGGCAGGGTGGCGCCTGGCTGTGCGGGCTGGCCTGTCAGAGGCCTATCGCCTATGATTTGATGCAAGAAGGAGAGTTTGCCGTTGGCCTTGGCGTAGTAGGCCGTTGCGGAACAGAGCAGCGTGAAGACGATCAGCACGCTGAGGAGGCCGCTGATAGCCCGGTAGCGGGGGATGATCGAGCGCGGTTTCGTATACATGGGTGGGATGTAGACCGATGCCCCTTCTTCGGCTGGGATGACGGGTACCAGGGCCGAGGTTCCCTGGCTGGGCATGGGCATCATGCCTGTGTTGGGAGGCATGACCATCAGCGATTGCATAGGCGGGGACTGTGGTTGCTGGTAGGGTATGGGCAATGATGATGGCGACTGCTCCTGGTCAGGAAACTGCTGTGGGAATGGTTGCTGCTGCATCAACTCGGGCGACATCACCTGCGCCCACAGCGGCGCATCATTTTGTTGCTGCGTGCCTGTCAGGGACTGCACATTCCAGGATGTACCGCCGGCAGAGCCGGGCCAACCTGTTGAAGGCGAGGCCCCATTCTCGTTTGTTGGTGCGCTAACGAGTGGCGACGGTGCCCCACAACGCGGACATGGCGCTGTATTTGCTGGCCGTTGAGTATTACAATATGTACAGAGCATTATCGTCCTATTGTCCTTTTTCTTCATTAAACACTATCTCTCACAGTAGCATTGTGTCCGTCTCCGGTCAAGTTTTCCCACCCAGATTAGGGTAAAATGGCTATACTCATTGAATATAAACGTGTGTCATGACGTATCTGAGTATATTCCATCGCCTCCTCATTCCTCGCCATATCTGGTATACTTTCACTGAGATATTGGAAATTTACTTCTGTGTTAGATCAGTTGTTGGAATGCTCCGCGTTTCCTGCTTCATCTGAGGGATGCTTAAGGAAGATGACACAAGACAAAACGTACTTGCGGACCACATTTGACCAGGATGCCTTGCTGTATGATCAGGCTCGGCCAGGCTATCCTGAGGCACTTTTCGACGATCTTGTAACGCTCTCGGCTATCCCACCTGAGGGGCGTATCCTGGAAATTGGATGCGGAACTGGGCAGGCAACAGTGCCCATGGCACGCCGTGGCTATCCCATGCTCTGCATTGAGCTTGGGGCAAATCTGGCAGCCGTTGCCCACCGTAATCTGGCAGCATATCCTCTGGTCATTGTCCAGACAGGGGCGTTTGAAGCCTGGCGGTTAGAGGAGCATGCTTTTGATCTCGCGCTTTCAGCGACGGCGTTCCATTGGATCGATCCCGCCATCTCCTATTATAAAACAGCCCAGGCCCTCAAACCTTTTGGGACCATAGCCTTGTTTTGGCATGTGCATGTCCAGAGTGAGGCCAGCCAGGGCTTCTTTGAGGAGGTTGAGCAGATCTATCGGCGTGAGGTGCCTGAACAGGAAGAGAAATACGGCCCGTTACTGTGGCC
>JBDTHH010000785.1:0-3532 GCA_039937055.1 Ktedonobacteraceae bacterium
GCACTCTTGCAGTTTACAGGCAACCTCCATTAATGGCGCATTCCTTAGTACTTTTAGCCTGCCCCATCTATCCTGTGCCGGAAGAAAACGCACTACCTCGTCCACGCGTTCTTGATCAGCGGGTCCCGCCAGCAACAGCACTGGTCGTCCCTGCCGCCACACCTGCTCAATGACGGCGGCGAAACACGGCGCTGGCCAGCACTTCGAGGGAGCCGAACTGCCCGGATGGATGGCGCAGGGGCGTTGATCGCTCTCCAGGCCCTCGCCTCCTCTTTCATGCAAGGGCGCCGCTGGCCTGCGCCCTGCCTGTCCGCTCTCTTCACCCCTGCAAATCGCCTCGAAATCAATCGGCAGCGCGATGGTCTGCGCCAGGTATTGCACGATATGCAGCGCGCCTCCTGGCGCCGGGCGGCCGGGAGCGATCACGATATCCTCGATCCCCAGCGCGCGCAGATTGCGTTCTACCAGGCCATCGCTGTCGCGCAGCCAGCAGATAGCGCGGTCCGTTCGCCGCACTATATCCACGAGTGCTGGAGTGCGCACGCCCCGCGTTGAGAACAGCTCGCTCCACTGAACATCCTCATAGTTGCACAGATCCTCGGCGACCCCGAAGGCCCGCGCCAGGGGCAACACAGCGGCATTCCCCACCAGCGTGACGTGCGGATCGCTGTAGCACGCTCGCAAGGCCTGAAGCACCGGAAACGTGAGCAGCGTATCCCCGATAGCGCCGGGGCGAAGCACCAGTAGGCGCATAGTGTTATCCTCCACTCTTATTTGCGTGCCAGTGATAACACCTCTATGATAATAGCGGCCCCCAAAATCACCAGCGCCGTAAAAATATTCCAGCTATGCAGCGCCAGCAAAACCAGGTTGAGCACAATACAGAGCGTAAGGAGCGCGCCCTGGCGCAGGGCATGACGGATAGTGGCGTGATACAGGCGCGAGGCCACAAAGCGCAGGCTAACCGCGTAGGCCAGCGGCGACAGGGTGCAGATAAGGGCCACGCTCAACAGCACGAAGAAGGCCATAAATGCCAGCGCGGTATGGGGCGGCACGAAACGCGTGAACAGCACCAACCCTACCCATGCCAGGATGGCGATAATCAGCAGGCTATAGAACGCTGTACGATTGGACATACACTATCCTCTAGAAAGAGGGCCCGTCCGCCCGTAGCGCGTGGCTTGCCTCGCCCTACGGACCCTCTTTATCGCATTAAATTAAATCCCTGGTTGCTGCTCAAGGGGGCCTCATCGCGGCGGCGGCTGGCCTGCGCTTCGGGACTGAAGTAGGTGTGCCAGATGTCGGGTGCGTCTTTGCTCTCACCGCCGTGCCTGGTGATGCGGCTGCGCACGCGGCAGATAACCGGCGTGTTCACGGCTGCACCGGCCACGATAACCTGGCCTTTGGAGAGCGCGGGCAGGTTGTCTAGCAGGTCGCGGCCGACGCCTTCGATGGCGGCGGCGACGCTCTTCTGGTCGATCTCGTTGACGATGCGCATGATGCACTGCGTCTGGCACTGGCTGAGTACATCGGCATCGAGCTTGCCGGGCCGCTGGCTGATCAGGCCCACGCCGATGCCGAATTTGCGCCCTTCGGCCAACACCTGCTTGAGGATCTGCGTCGAGACCACCTCGGTGCCGCTGGGCGCGAAATGATGCGCCTCCTCCATAAGCACAAAGACCGGGTACGGCAGGAAGAACTCGCCGGCGTGAACCTTGCCGCGCTCGGTATCCATACGCGCCTTGTAGAGCCGGCGCAGCAGCGTGGCCACCACCACCTGCTGATCGCGCTCGTCGATGTCGTTGAGTTGCAGCACGGTACATTGGCCCGGCTTGAAGATCTCCGGCAGGTCAAGGTGCTGCATATCGTCGAAGGTGAAGCTATCCACGAAGCGCTGGTCGATACGCCAGGTCAGCGCGTGGACCGTGCTGGAGTCGTCGGCTCCGTCGCTGTCCTCGTCGCCCTTCTGCTTGGAGACCGCCTTGATAGCCACCTTCAGATCCTCGGCGCCCCAGGGCGTGCCGCGTCGCGTCTCCTCGACTTTGCGCAGGGCGCGGCTCAAGAGGTGCTGTTGCTTCTCGGTCATCTCAGGCAGCAGGTAACGCATATCGCCCATCTTCAGCGTTGAGATGCGCACCTTCACCTGGTCCGGCCGGTAGACGCGCACATGCGCCCGGTAGCCGCTCCCCTGGCCGTTGCCCTCTTCGGAGAAGGCCGGGAAATTGGCGATCTGGTCTATCGTGCTGTACTCCCCATGCGGATCGATAATCAGCACGCAGGCCTTGTTGTGCGGCTGCATGAGTTCTTCGATGAGCACGCTGGCGAGGTAGCTCTTGCCGGCGCCCGTGCTGGCAATGATGCCCAGGTGCGTGCTGACCACATCGCGCACCGAGAGCACGACGGGTACGGCGTCCGGCGAGCGCGTGAGCAGTGAGCCGATGGTCGCCGAGCCTGCCTGGCCCATCTGCTTGCGACTGAGGATGCGCGTGAGCATCTCGTTGTCCGCCAGGAAGATCTGCTTGCCCGACTGCGGCGGAATCCAGGGGTTGATGAAGGAGCCGGTCTCGACCTCATAGTAGCCCATGATAGCGACGTGCAGCTCGAACAACTCGTTGGCACGCGAGTCGTAGCCCACCATCGCCGCCACCTGCGTCGGGGAGATCTCCGGCTCCGCCAGGAAGGTATCAGGATACAGCTTCAACGGCACGCGCTTGATGATGCGACCGAGCACACGGCGATAGGTACCCGACGCGCCGTTCAGGCTCGGCTCGTCGGCATCGATCAGCTCATAATAGACATATTCGCCGTTCTTGAGTTCCTGGTAGTCGTCGCGCGAAACGAAGGTAAATTCGTGAGTGCTCTCGCCCGGTCCCTTGGTGATACCAACGGGCTTGCGGGCGGGGCGCGGAGCCAGCGCGGCTTCGCTGATTGGGTCAAGCATGGGTCAAGCCTCCAGGGTTAGCCTGTGGTCTCCACCTTCAAGCGCCAGGCAAAGTTGCGCTTCACAATTGAAAGCAGCGCCAGGTCCTGCGGAAATAAACGCTCCAACTGGTCAATGATACGCAGGGAGACCATTGGCAGCAGGCTGTTGCGCTGCGCGATGATGTGCGGCAGGTAGCCCATGTGCAGGTATGGCTGCCTGCCTGTGCCGGCCCTGCCACCATCGCCGAAGAAATGGAAGGCGCACACCTCCTCGTCGGTCATGGTCTCGATCTCGCTGCCCAGTTCCAGGGAGAGCAGCGGCACGCCATGCATCGTAGAGAGGACCTCCGACGCGCCGTCAGCGGTCATGCGCTGCTCGATCATGCCCAGCACCATCACATAGATCAGGACGGCCTTCTCGGAGATGTAATCGGGCGAGAACAGTTCCACCTGCGTCTCATTCGAGAGGCGCGGCCCCAGCGAACCGAACGCGGGGTTCAGCAAGATAGTATCATAGATCACGCCGACCGCATAGGTCCTGGGCTCCAGACTGATGCCCAGCGCCAGGTCCAGTTCTGAATGCGGGTCATCGCTCTGCTCGGAACGGACG
>JBDTHH010000786.1:0-4565 GCA_039937055.1 Ktedonobacteraceae bacterium
TAATGAGGGATAATGACATTCTGCTAGTATATGGTCTTACCGGGAGTATATGTGAGTCGTACAGAGAAACCATCCCCAGAATCTAATAGTGAGTTGCCCACGACAGTGCCTCTATCTACCGGGAACATAGAACCGCCCGGCGCGCATGATCCGTATCAAGCCTTGCGCTTTCGTAACTTCCAGCTCTTGTTCGCCGGCACATTCGCCGCGGCCATTGGGGAGCAGATGCTCAATGTGGCCATTGGTTGGGAACTCTACGAACGCACCGGCTCCGCGCTTGTTCTTGGCGGTGTCGGGCTGGTGCTGGTGATACCCGTCATCCTGTTCTCGCTGCCGGCCGGGCATATGGCCGATCAGTTCAATCGCAAGCATATCGTCATCATCACCCAGATTCTTCTGACGCTAGGTTCGCTTGGCCTAGCCGGACTCTCGTACTCGCGCGGCTCGCTGGTGCTGATCTACGGTTGCCTGCTGCTGATTGGCGCTGCGGTCGCGTTCGGCAACCCGGCTACCTGGGCGCTGCTGCCCCAGACGGTGCCTGTGCGGGCGTATGAGAGCGCGGCCACCTGGAGCAGTAGTTCCTGGCAACTGGCCTCAGTGGTGGGGCCGGCAGTTGGCGGCTTCGTCATCGCGCTGCTGCATGGAGCTATGCTGGTCTACGTGTTGAACGCCGCCGCCTCGCTGGTCTTCGTGGCCCTGCTTTTCTTGATGCGTGAGGATCGGCGCGGGAGCAGCTCCGGTGAGCGCATGACCCTGCATTCGCTGGCCGAGGGTCTGCGCTTCCTGCGCAGTACGCAGATCATCCTGGCTGCGATTACCCTTGACATGTTCGCTGTCCTGCTGGGTGGGGCGACCACGCTCTTGCCGATCTTCGCTAAAGATATCCTGCACGTTGGCCCGGTCGGCCTGGGCTGGTTGCGCGCGGCGCCCTCGGTTGGTGCCTTATGCACCGCCCTTGTGCTCGCGCACCGCCCGCCGTTTAAAAAAGCCGGCCGAACGCTGCTGTGGGCTGTAGCAGGCTTCGGCCTCGCGACCTGTGTCTTCGGCCTGTCGCGTTCGTTCTGGCTCTCGCTGATAATGCTCTTTGCCCTGGGCGCGTTCGACAATATCAGCGTCGTCATTCGTAGCACACTCTTGCTGATGCGCACACCGGATGCCATGCGCGGGCGCATCTCCTCGGTCAATTCGCTCTTTATCGCCGCCTCCAACGAGCTGGGCGGCTTTGAATCGGGCCTGGTTGCCCAGTTGCTTGGCCCCGTTGTCGCTGTGATCGGCGGCGGCGTGGGCACGGTCCTCGTAGTGCTGGTCGTCGCGCTACTCTGGCCCCAGATGCGCCGCCTTGGCTCGTTGAGCGAGACACCTTCATCGTAGTGCTTCGTCATCCAATCACCGGGCCTCTATGTAGTGGCATCCCTTGCGGGCAATGCCATGCAAATAAGAGAAATGCTAGACAAAAGACAGGAAAGCTGTCCCAAAACAGACAGCTCGCCCCTCTTTATTAGTGCTGATCACAGGTGGTGGTCATCATGACACCATTTCTACCTTGGAGAAGGAATTTATGGCAAAGATAAATAAGGCCCCGCTGTATGTGCGTGCAGCCAATGTTATGACAACAACCTTGCTGCGCGCCGGCGTCAAGCTCGTAGGAACTGGGAAGTATCCCATGTACCTGGTCACCGTGCGTGGGCGCAAAAGCGGGCAGCCGCGTACTATCCCGCTAGCGATTATTGAGCGCAATGGGAAACGCTATGTGGGCTCCGTGTATGGCATAGTGGATTGGGTGCGCAATTTGCGAGCAGCGGGAGAAGCCATCCTCACCCGTGGGCGTCGTTCTGAAACGGTCAACGTAAGAGAACTGCCTCAAGGCGAGGCGGCCCTCGTTCTGCGAGAAGATGTCAAGGGCGGTAACCCCTTCGCTCACGCCTATGGCGTCACCGCGGACTCTTCACTTGAGGAGTTTGAGCGTGCGGTGCTCAGCCATCCGCTGTTTGTGTTGGAAAAGAAATAGCGCGGGCACTCGCCCTGGCAGATATGCCAGACCCCTGCGTTTTGACAGGGCGTCCTCCTGGAAGAGAGGACCTTCTCTCGGAGTGTAGACTAGTAGTGTAGAAGAGAAGAAAGGAGGGAAGCCGGGTGGAATCCTTTGAAAGCTACCGGCCCTACCTCTTTGCCATCGCCTATCGGATGCTCGGCAGTGCGATGGATGCTGAGGATATGGTCCAGGAAACCTACCTGCGTTACCAGGCTACGAAGGCTGAGACCATTCAATCACTCAAAGCGTATCTCAGCACGATCCTCATACGCTTATGCATGGATCAACTCCATTTAGCGCGTAGGAAGCGAGAACAGTACGTGGGTCCCTGGTTACCAGAGCCGATCCTCACAGAAGAGACTTCAGATACAGCCAGTCCCGAAAAACGTGTCGAGACAGAGGAGTCGATCTCCCTGGCCTTCCTGGTGCTGCTGGAGCAACTCCAACCGTTCGAGCGCGCGGTCTTCCTGCTGCGTGAAGTCTTCGAGTACGAGTTTGCCGAGATTGCTGCCATGCTTGAGAAGAGTGAAGCTGCCTGTCGCCGCTCATTCAGCCGGGCGAAGAAACACCTGGTCGAGCGACGGCCACGTTTCCCACCAGTGCCCGAAACGCACCAGCACCTGCTCACCAGCTTCCTGACGGCAGTGCAGAGCGGAGAAATGACGACCCTGACGAATCTGCTCTCCGAAAATGTGATGATGTGGACGGATGCAGGTGGGAGAACCAGAACTGCTGCACTGCACCCGCTTCGTGGGCGTGATGCGGTGGCACGTATGAGCCTGGGAACGAAGCGTTTCTGGCCGGAGAACGCTCGTTTCGATCTCAGGGAGGTCAACGGTCAAGCCGCCCTGATTGGTCGCGTTGACGGTCGAGCCTTCTCCGTTCTGGCTCTGGATGTGGAGCAGGGGCAGATTCAGGCCATTCGCATCATTGCCAACCCGGAAAAACTCACACGGGTCTGAAGAGCAGCAGGGTGTTACGAGAAAGCCGACTGCTCACAGAATTGTCAAAATTCTGCTCATGAAATGAAATTCCAGAGTTTAGGCCCACGTGATACATCACGCAGCTACGAAGGATGAACACCCTCCGCCTGAACCGGAACATCGGCATCGAATAACTGGCGCAGGTAGTCATTGAGGAAGACACCTTGCGGATCGAGGGAGGCACGCACGCGCCGGAAGTCCTGCCAGCGCGGGTAGAGCGCGGCTAGGTGCCCGGCGTTGCGCGTGTGCATCTTGCCCCAGTGCGGGCGACCCTGGTAGCGCTCGAAGATCTTCTCAATGTGGCGGAAGTACGGTTTGTACTGCATGCCCTTGTACATATGCACCGCGATATAGCTGGAGTCGCGCTGGTAGGCCGGGCTGAGCCAGATGTCGTCGGCGCGCACAAAGCGGCACTCGACCGGGAAGTGAACGGCGAAGCGCTGCTCGTTGATGCAGACATTGATCTCGTTGAGCACGGTAGCCGCGTGTTCCGTCGGGACGTTGTACTCCATCTCCTGGAAGCGCACCATGCGCGGCGTGGCGAAGACATGATGGCTGTAGTCCACCTCGTCAACACTGGCAATGCCCAGTGCCGAGATGTTGCTGATGCTCCGCGCCAGCGGTGGCAGCAGGCGGCTGCACTCCGAGAGCACCCAGAAGAGGCCGTTCTCCAACACGATCTTGTTGAAGTTCCCCCACAGGCTCCCGGCGTTGGGTTCAGCCCCGGTCTCGTTGAGGAACTTGGTCTGCACCCACTTTGTATAGGGGAACCAGAAGAACTCGAAGTGGCTGTTCTCCTGCTTGTAGCGCTCCAGGTTGTTCAGGCAATCGACCAGGCTCTCGCGGTGGGCTTTGAAATGCAGGCGTTTAGTGGGAACCACGCGCAGAGTGACCCTGGCGATGACGCCGAGCGTTCCCAGCGAGACCTGGGCCGCCTTGAAGATATCCGGTTCGTGTTCTGACGAGCATTCCAGGATGTTGCCCGACGCGGTGACCAGCGTGAGCGCCTCCACCTGCGTAGATAGCGTGCCGAAGTGGACGCCGGTGCCATGCGTTCCTGTGCTGATGGCCCCGGAAATACTCTGCACATCGATGTCGCCAAGGTTCTCCTGCGCCAGGCCGTTCTTCAGCAGCGTATCGCCCAGCAGTTTGAGCTTCGTGCCTCCCAGCACCGTCACCGTCCCGCGCTCCCTGTCGATGCCCTCGATGCCCTGGAGGTTGTCCAGCGATAGCAGCACGTCATCGGTCTGCACCAGCGGCGTGAACGAGTGACCTGTGCCCGCCACCCGCACATGCCGGCCCGCGTGCCCACTGCTTGCAACGATGCGTGCCAGTTCATCAATATTTCCTGGCTTGCCAATCTCCCGCGGCCTGCACGCAACCGAGCCTGACCAGTTGTGCCAGCGCGCGCTCTTCTTTGCGGTCTCCATATGCTAGCTCCTCGAATGCAATGTAGTTTGCCTCGTCCATGCAGGTTAGATGAAACACTGGCCAGCGCCGCGATAGGTCGGCATCTCGCCCACAATAGCGCCATCTGAGACAAGCAGCAG
>JBDTHH010000787.1:0-3580 GCA_039937055.1 Ktedonobacteraceae bacterium
CTGATCGATGCCCAGCGCGCGATGGTCGAAGTGTACCGGCGCGAAAAACATGACCTCTGGATACTACAAACCTTTCGCCTGGCTGATGAGGTTGAACTCAGCAATCTGGGTGTGCATTTCCCGGTCAGTGCCGTCTACGAAGACGTGATCCTGCCAGATCAAGACGAGGGTGGCGAGCCATAAGAGGGCTGCTGCGTTTGTGGCGCATCAGAAGACACTGTCCCGCCATCCCCATACAGAAAGCAGTTCGTCCAATGGCCATTTCCCAGATCCGTGCGCCCAGGGACGCGCTGGCTGCACACCGGCATGGCGTGTGGGCAACGGGGGTGGAAGCGGCAGCCGCTGGGAGGCTGAATGAGGCTGGGGATCTCGCCGCGGTCGGGAAGCTCGGCCGGGTCTTCGCCATCGTCAGCGCTGAGGCGGGCCGGGTCTGGCGCGGCGGAGACCAGCAATTGCGTGTAGGGATGCTTAGGCCGCTGGATCACCTCGTCGCTCGACCCACCCTCAACCATCTGACCGGCGTACATCACCAGGGTATCCTCCGCGAAGTAGCGCGCGCTGGCGATATCGTGGGTGATGAAGAGCAGAGCCAGCCGCTCCTCATTCTTGAGACGCAGCAGCAGGTTCAGCACATCCAGGCGAATGGATACGTCCAGCATGGAGACCGGCTCGTCGGCCAGCAATACCTCAGGCTGCACCGCCAGCGCCCTGGCGATGGCGACGCGCTGGCGCTGGCCCCCGCTGAGTTGATGGGGGAACTTCTGGATAAACTGTTCGGCAGGACTGAGGTTGACGCGATTGAGCAGGGATAAGACCTGCTCTGTCTCCTGGACCTGCCCGTGGACATGCCGGTAGATCTGTAAAGGGCGTGCCAGGTGGTAGCGCACATCGTGTACCGGGTTGAGCGAAGAGAAGGGGTCCTGCAAGATCAACTGCACATGGCGGCGATAGGTGCGCAGGTGCGAGGTGTCGCTCAACTGTGCTGGCTGGCCACGAAAGCGGATGGTGCCGGAAGTTGGAGCATACAGCCCTGCCAGCATACGCGCGACGGTAGTCTTGCCGCTACCGCTTTCGCCCACAAGCGCCGTTGCCCGCCCTGGGTAGAGCGCGAAGGTGGCATCTTCAACGGCATGCACTGCCTGCTTTGGCCCCAAGAGGTTCCACCCCTGCACAGGGAACAATTTGCGTAGATGGCTTGTTTCCAGGATCGGCTCGTGCTTCTGGACTGCATCGGCAAGAGTATTCATTCGACACCACTTCTTTCTGCCAGAGCTTCATACTTTGCCGCCAGGTCGGCCGTTGCTGGCGGTGTGGCCGTGAACCTGGCATCGTACAAATGGCAGGCCATCGTCTGCTGGGAGCCTTCCTCCGGCCCGGCCTGTAGGACTGGCAGGACGGTGCTACAGGCGTCAAAGGCGAAGGGACAGCGCGGGTGAAAGGCGCAGCCCGGCGGGACTGCTCGCAAGTCGGGCGGCGAGCCAGGGATGCCAGCCATCACGCGGCGCGGCCCCTGCAAGGTCGGGAACGAGTTGAGCAGGCCGTAGCTGTACGGGTGACGGGGATGCAGGTAGAGGTCGCGGCGCGACGCCTTCTCGATGACGCGCCCCGCATACATGATGGCAACGTGATCGGCCAGTTCAAGCAGCAGCGAGAGGTCGTGGGTGATAAAGATCACCGAGAAGCCCAGGCGTTTCTGCAGGCGCTTGATCTGGGTCAGGATCTCTCGCTGCACGACGACATCCAGCGCGGTCGTCGGTTCGTCCATGATCAGAATTTCGGGCGAGAGCGCCAGGGCGATGGCAATGATGGCGCGCTGGCGCATGCCGCCGCTCAACTCGTGCGGATAGCTGCGCAGGCGGTCCGAGGCGATGCCCACCAGGTTGAGCAGCTCGACGGCACGCTGCTTGCACGCCGCTGGCTTCATGTGCGGTCGATGCCTGTGCAGCACATCCATGATCTGGGTGCCAATGGTCATCACCGGGTTGAGCGCATTCATGGCGCTCTGGAAGACGATCGCCAGGTCGTTCCAGCGAATATGCATCAATTGCCTCTGGGATAGGCGCAACAGATCAATAGCCTCCTCAGGCTGCCCCTCATCCCCGGAGCGCGGCTGCCCGTTTGTGGCGCGTCCCCGCTCTCCATGCTTCGGAAGATGCATCCAGGTGACCGGTGAAGCCTCGCTCTCTTCTTGAGGAGGGCCTGGATAATAGAGAATTTCTCCACCGGTAATCAGCGCGGGTGGATTCAACAGGCGCGTAATCGCATATGCCAGCGTCGATTTGCCGCTACCACTTTCGCCGGCCAGGCCAAGGATCTCGCCGCGCCGCAGGGTAAAGTTGACATCAGTCACGGCATGCACCGTACCATCCGCCGCCAGGTAATCGACGTTGAGATGTTTCACCTCAAGGAGCGTCTGCGCAGTTGCACGAATGCTCGTTGCCATCAAGCCACCGCCTTCGCGGATTTCTTGACCTTGACCGGGCGCGTACTGCGTAAACGCGGGTCAGCCACCTCGTCGATGCCGAAATTGATGAGCGACAGGCCAGCGCCCAGCAGGGCAATGCAGGCGCCGGGCGGCACAAACCACCACCAGAGTCCGCCACCCAGAGCACCAGCTTGCTGCGCCCAATACAGGATGCTGCCCCAACTGGGGATCGTGCCGTCGCCCAGGCCGAGAAATTCCAGCGCCGCCCAGGTGAGCACGACATAAATGGTGGTGCTTACAAAGCCGGCCACCACCAGCCCGATCTCATTGGGGAAAATCTCGTAGAAGATGATGCGCCACGTGCTCTCCCCGCTCACACGCGCGGCCGTGACAAACTCGCGGTTGCGCATCGACAGCGTTTGCGAGCGCAGCACACGCGCCTGCCAGGCCCAGTTGGTCGTCACAATCACCAGCGAGATCGTCAGCGGGCCACGCGGGAAGTAGGCCGCCAGCACAATCGCCAGGGGCAAAGCCGGCAGCACCAGCGAGATATTGGTCAGCAGCGTCAGCGCATCGTCTACCCAGCCGCCGAAGTAGCCGCTCACCAGGCCCACCACTACTGAGATCAGCGTCACCAGCAGGCCGGTACCCAGCCCCCAAAAGACGCTCGTGCGCGTGCCGTAGACCATTTCACTGAAGGTATCCTCCCCCACGACCGTTGTGCCCAACCAGTGCGCCGGAGACGGTGGCGCAATAAACAGGTGCGAGGTAGCGGTGGGGTCGATGGTCATAAAAAATGGTCCGAAGAGGCCCACGGCGATGAAGAAGCCCACGATGGCGCTGCCCATCGCTACCCTGCGACTGGTCGTCATGGCGCGCCAGATGACCAGCAGCACATTCAGAAAGCGCGTTTGCAGCGGGGTGCCGGGCAGCAGCGCCACCGGGATAGCGCTTGCCGGGCGATGTATCTCTTGAGTTTGCATGGCTACGCGCTCCTTTCCTGGCGCACACGAGGATCGAGGAACGTATACAGCATATCGGCCAGGAAATTGGCTCCCAGCACTGCCAGCGTGATAATCAGGAAGACGCTCTGGATCATGGCATAATCCTGCTGGTTGATGGCCTGGAGCAGCGCATAGCCGATACCGGGATACG
>JBDTHH010000788.1:0-5877 GCA_039937055.1 Ktedonobacteraceae bacterium
TTTCCATCGAGTAATAGAGGAAATGCACTGGTGTGTGTTGCAGGTCTGTTTTCACATCTGGCTGGCTTGCCCCAAGCAAGAACGCGACGACATAGCCTGCCGTCAGAAGAGCCAGCATTGACCAAAAGAGACGCGCGATTTTCAGGAACTCCCCACGCATTATTCCCAGAAAGCTGGCATGTATGGCAGGCTGAGAGATGACTTCTGGCGTGGTGACAACGATGTGCGTGCTCATTGTTATTTGTCTCCTTCATGGGTGTTGATGAGCGAGAAAAAAACCTCCTCAAGGTTCTGGGTTGCGGGTGCGAGGCTCTCAGGAAGAAAGCCAGCCTGGGTCAGAAAGGCGTAGAGGTCGCGACCGCTCTCCCCTGGCGCGGGGGTGAGAAGTCGCCCAGCGTCATCCAGACGAGCAGGCTTGCCCCACGGCTGTTGTTGGAGCAGGGCCAGAGCCTCCTGGGCACGTTCAAGTTGTACCGTGTATTCGCCCTGCCCGCAGGTTAACTCAGCGACGGTTTTATCTGCCACGAGTTTGCCAGCATTGAGAAAGATGACGCGCGAGCAAATGTGCTGTACCTCCCCCAGCAGGTGGCTGGAAAGGAAGACGGTTTTGCCCTCACCCGCGAGCTGGTGCAGCAGATCGCGCATCTCGACGATGCCTGCGGGATCGAGCCCGTTGGCTGGCTCGTCGAGGATCAGCAGGTCAGGATTGTTGAGCAGGGCAATCCCCACGCCCAGGCGCTGTTTCATTCCAAGCGAATAGGTACGCACGCGATCTTTCTGTCGTGCACGCAGCCCAACCAGGTCAAGAACCTCCTTGATACGTTGCCGTGATACTCCTCCAAGCACCGCACCTACTGCGCGCAAATTATCTTTTCCGCTCAGATGCAGATAGAGCGCGGGTGTTTCTACCAGTGCACCGATACGTGGCAGAAGATGAGTGTGCTCAGCGGCGAGGTCGCGCCCAAAGAGTTCAACCCGACCAGCAGTAGGTGCGATCAGTCCAAGGATCATGCGAATTGAGGTGGTCTTCCCAGCGCCGTTGGGGCCGAGAAAACCCACAATCTCGCCGCGCCGAACCTCCAGGTTGAGGTGGTTGACGGCTACGCGCGCGCCATAGTGTTTCGTTAAGTCAAAGGTACGCAAGACGGTTCCGCTCGCCTGAGAGGGCGGAGTGGTCATTGCGGCTGTCGAAGCATTGTGTGCCTGCATATTGTGCTCCTTTCCATGATTCTCACAGAGATTTTTAGGCATGACGACCCGTCAACAGGACGTCACTTTGAGAGCGAGATGGATCTGCGCTCAGAAACCCTGTTCCGTCGTGGCCTGTCGCTGGGGCAAGCCACACGATAGTGACGTAAAACAATGGTCTTTGTTTATGCCGTAGCGTTGCGCAAGGCGGAATGAGCTGAGAGTCCACGCAGAAGCGAAACTGTGGCCAGCACGGTCGCGATGGCCATAGCGATGACTATTGCAAGCCACGTGCCAGTAGTACTCGATCCCACAATGCCATCATTGCCCGCGAAGAGTTGCGGTGCGGCATCGCGCAGGCCAAATCCCCAAATGATGGTTGCCGCCAATACCAGCGCCATTGAGAGAGTCGCCAAAATGGACGGAAGCACAGCGAAGCGCAAGAGCTTCTCAGAGATCTCGCTGCGTACGACTGCGAAACACACCGCACTCACACTGGTGATGGCCACTGCGATAAGCGTCCCGAAAAAGAGACCTCTATCGAGAACCGGAGCAAGCTGGCTGCTTGGCCGGTGGAGGGCTTCTAGCAGCAGAATGGTTCCCAGGAAAACCGCAAGGGTCAGGAAAGGAACAGCCAGCAGGAGCAAGGGACCGCGTCGCTTGTGCGCGAGCGCGGACCTGATCACCCCCATGACAATGGGTAGACCACCAACCAGAATCGCCAACAATGCGACGACCGCACCAATCACGACGAGGTTAAAAGAGAGACCCACAACGCTGTGTGTGCGGGCTACAGCAACAAAATCGTCGTATTCGGTCATCTTCTGAAAGGCCCAGCCAGCGAGGACAAAGCCGATAAAGGCGCAGAAAATGGTGAGGAGCGAGCGACGCAGTGTCAGGAACATAGCAAGCATCCTTTCATACAATGCCATGCCAGTCGTGCCCAAATGCGGGTGCAGTTGGGCATCGAGGGCACCGAAAAAGAGGTTCATTCCATCAGTGAAGGAGAGCGAGCGCTGTTCCAGCATGGCCAGCACTTCCGCCTCATAGCGCTCCCGCCAGGTGCGCGGATAGAGACGTACCAAAGAGCGTTGGATATTCATATGCGTGCTAACCTTTGTAAACCCATACTCGCAAATGTTTCCAATTCTGCGAGTTGCTTGTGCAGGAACGCGATCCCGGTAGCTGTTAAACGATAGGGTCGCCGCCGCTCCTCGGCTGGCAGCGGCTCAATGAGTCCCTGTGTCTCCAGACGGGCAATGGCACCATACAAGGTTCCCGGTCCCAGGTGGACACCCGCAAAGGCTTCAATATCCTCCATGATGGCGTACCCATGCTTGGGACTCCCCGCGAGACTTGCCAGGATAAGAATGGGCGGGTCAGAAAATCGACCCAGATTGAAAGTATCCATACCTACCTACTCCAAACAAGTAATGTCCGTTCAACGTTATATCGTCGAACGTATTATAAATGAAGTATACCGGAGAGTGAGCAGTCTGTCAATCGCCTGATGTGCAGATCTCCGCACGGCGCGGGTTGCTCATCATTCGTCGAGGCAAGGGACTCAAACATCGCGAGATCCCGCTGATCCAGGAAGCCCGTGAACCGCTCGATACCTATTTCACCCACCGCCAACAGGTGGCCGAACGCTGGCGCGAGCGAGCGCGAGTCCAGGGTGAGCCTGTTGCGTTCTGGAGTCGCTGGCCAGATGGGCATCTCTTTCTCGGTCAGCGCGGTCCCCTGACCGAACGCGGTATTCGTGAGATCATTGCCAAACTCGGTCAGGCAGCAAAACTTCCCTCTCCTTTGGGTCCACATGATCTGCGCCATACGTTTGCCAAGTCCCTCCTCGATCTTGCAGCGTATGGATTGGACCGACAAGCGATGCCACTGCCAGCTATTCACTTTGGCGCGCTGCTGATCGACGGCGTGCAGGTAGAACTGATGGGCGACATGCAGAAGCGGCTCGCGCATGGCGCCTGGGAGGACCCGGTAGATCTCCAACGCCATACGCGCATTGTGGATTATGAGGGGATGCGCATCCTGGTTCTCTCCCTGGAGTACGAGTGCCAGGCATACCTGAAGTTAGGCAGGACAGAGCGCGCCTGCATGCTGCGGGAGTTTACCGATGTGCGATCTTCCGCGCAATCACGGTTGCGATGCGTTGGTAAAAGGAGACCATTTCCTGATCACGAAAGGGATGTGTGCCGCTGAGATCCTGCTGTTCATCCTGCTCGATCAGCTCGCGTACCTGCGAGGCTCGTTCTGGGGAGGTGTGCGCGTTTGCCAGCCAGGCTTCAAGGAGCATGGTCAGACGATTGGTGATCACCTTCTCGACTTCCAGACCACAGATGGTAAAGAGGGCCAGGAGTTCGCTGAGAGGCAGTGCGCGGGTGTGCGAAGTGTCGCGAAGCTGCTCAAGGCGGTTCTGGTAAGCGGCACGGGCGGGAAACTCGCTCACGATGAGGTCCTGGATCACAACCATTCCCTGGAAATGACAGACGCGAGCCATTTCTGTAAGCACGCGCTGTGGGTCTTCGCAGTGATGAAGGGCGTAGCGAGAGACGACGATATTAAACGTTGGCGAAGCCCAGGGGATCTGTTCGGCGTCGCCCAGTTGAAAGTGCAGGTTGGTCAGGCCGCGCGCCTCGCGCATCTGTTCGGCGAGCGCAAGTGGAGCGGGGGTGAGATCAAGGCCCACGACCTCGCACCCCACCTCTGCGAACGCGGCAGCAACGTAACCAGGACCGGTTGCGACATCCAGGACGCGTGCTCCAGGTTGAGGGTGAACGGCCTGGACGAGGGCGGCGAGGCGATCCTGGTTCCTGATCAGAGGATTGGCAGCGTATGTCTGCGCCTGCTGCGTGAATTCCTGGCGCACCACTGCTTTGTGATCGGGTGAAGATGATGACATGGGTGGATCTCCTTTTCAGATGTCCGCGTGTACCGTTTGCTTTAGTGCTGTGGAGAGAGCGTTCAAGGCGATATGAAGATCGGACATCGAAAGAAGGCCGAAGCCCAGGCGAAAGACGTGCGCCTCATCGCCGAACCAGGTGCCATTAGCCACCCTGACACCCTCGCGTGCCAGGGCGTCGTAAAAGCGGCTCACAGCACCGTCATCAAAGATCGAGGGCTTCAAGCGCACGCAGCAGATCGCCCCTGCATCAGGTTGGACCCACTCGACAAACTCCTGGTTCTCCCGTACCCACTCTGTTGTTCTCGCGAGACCTTCCGCCAGCGACCGGCGGCGTTCGGCAATGATGCGATCGCGCTGCTCAAGAACCTTCAGCGCCAGGGCTTCACAGACGGGCGAGCAGGAAATCACCGTATTGAACTTGCCGAGCACCAATTGCTCACGAAGCACTGGATCTTGCGTAATCGCCCAGCCGAGTCGTAATCCGGGTGCGCCATGGCACTTGGACAGTGACGCGACGGAAATGACTTTTGGGCTCAGAGCCGCTACACTTCTGGCGACAGGATCATCCCCATAGGCTGCCTCACGATAGGTCTCATCTACCAACAGATAGGCCCCCGGACACCGCTCTTCCAGCAAAGCCAGGACTTCGCAGAGCGTTTGTGAGGGAATGGCAACGCCTGAAGGATTTTGCGGCGAGGCCAGGCTCACCAGTTTGGTTGAGGGCGAGAGGTGCTCGCGAAGATCAGCCGGATCGAGCTGGTAGCCTTTATCAAAGGAGAGCGGCAGGAGACGCACGTGCGCGCCAACAACATCCAGAGCAGTGCGCGCCTGAGGAAAAAGCGGTGAAGTCGTCACCGCCTCAGCATCACGCTCGCAGAGGAGAAAGGCGATAAGAAACAACGCGTGCATGCCACCCATTGTGACAACGACATCGTCGGCGTTCACTCCGTGCGCATCTGCAATCGCCTTGCGGAGCCGAGGGTCGCCCGCAGCCGTCGCATAGCCGAGCGGCAGGTCACCCAGACTCGCCTGGCCCGACGCATCCAGCAATGCGCCGAGTTGCAGGTCTGGCCCGACGCTTTCACCAAGGTCGTAGCGAGGTGCCTCCTCGACCAGGGAGATAATGTCGTTTTTGGGAAATCGTATCATGTGCATGCCTATCTTCCTTTCAAATTGTAACGGGTTGAATACGCTCCAGCGGACGTTGGCGAAGGCCATGAAAATGCCACTCATTTCGTGCGCGCCAGCCTGATCAGTTGGCCCAGACCGGGCTTCTGCCCATACATCAGGACGCCGGCGCGGTAGATGCGAGCCGCGAAGGCTGTGCAGATGACGATAGCGATCAGCATCAGCCCGATGGTGAGCCCGGTCTCCCAGCCGGCGACGCCGCCAGCGCCAACACGCATCAGCATGGTGGTAGGCGTCCAGAAGGGAATGTATGAGATCACTCTGACCCACGTCGCGTCGGTGCTAGAGATGCCAAAGAAGCTGACAAAGTAGCCGATCATGAACAGCCAGGTGAGGGGTTGCACCGCATTCTGTACCTCGTCCTGCCGTTTGACCAACGCACCCATAGCGGCGAACAGCGTAGCATACAGCAAGAAGCCCAGGATGAAGTACACCAGCAGTAGCAGCAGCAACGTGATGACGTTGCCGGTGATATTCAAGTTCAGCCCGCCAGTATTGCCGCCTAAGAGCGCGGCCTTTAAGGGTGTCTGCAACAGCAGCGCGGTAATGCCTACTACCACGAACGCCGCCATCTGTGTCAGACC
>JBDTHH010000789.1:0-5572 GCA_039937055.1 Ktedonobacteraceae bacterium
GAAGTTATCTCTAGCCGGGAAAGTCTGATCCAGGGACAGCGTAGAGTACACCGTCCTGCCTCCACTGAAGAGGTGATACGCCAGGTTCACTCCACCAGGCGAGACACCATCAAGCTGCGCTCCCGCAGGTAGCGTATGGCCCGTGCTGGAGCCTGGAGCCAGGTGATGTCCGTCCAGGTAGTTATAGTTCTCGATATCCGGTGAGCTTGTAGGGGAACCAGGCAGCGGGCTGCTGGCCACGATAACTCCGTTCCAGCCTACCGGCGAAGGCGTGGGCGTCGGTGAGACCCCTCCCCCAGGATGTGTTACGGGGAGCTGATCCCAGCCCACTAACTGTACAGCCGCCGGAGCGCCAGATGCGGGGATATTCAGTACAGGCACCGGCTGATTGCGCTGAGATCCGGCCAGATCATAGGCCAGCACGCTGATCGAGCTATCAGGCTTGACCGCCTGGACCACCAGCTTATAGCCGTAGGGAGCGAGCGCGAGACCACCAGCGACGATGCGCGCCCCACCAGGAGCCGCGTCGGATAAGAGCACCTGCTCTTGCCGCGCAGGACTGCCCAGCTTCACCACCTCAAACTTTTTGCCCACCTGCCGCGAGAACACTAATGAGTTGTCTTCCGCAAAACCTATGGGCTGTACATGTCCTGAATACAGTACGCGTTGGTTCGTCCCATTCCTATTGACCGCGAAAATACCCGGCGTATCTCCCGCGCCCTCGTAGTAGATAGTCCCCCCATCTGGACTCAGCCAGTAGCTATCTGGATCATTAAGCGCACGCGCCACGACCTGTTGCTCCTGACCTCCAGGAATAGCAATACGGTAGAGCGAACTCATTTGTGTACCTGCCGAGCGCGTGAAATACAGGGAACCAAAACGATAGAACAGTAGACGCGTGGCCTGCAAAGACCGAGTCACCAGCACCGTCTTCCCACTGGGGACATCTACCTGAACGACGCCGGACGGCGTATTGACAAGCACATTGCGATCATCGGTCGTCCAGATAGCGTCCCCGGCTCCACACTGGCAGTCCAGAGTCGCCAGATCACCACCTGTCAGGAGACGATAGCGCGTTTTTCCGCCGCTGTTTGTATGATAGAGCACATCTTGACCGCTATGCGAAATGCCGTCGATGGCGCTAAGCGTGTCACAGCAATCCGAGAGAAGGCGCGCCCTCTTCCCCTCAAAGGGAGCATAATTATAAATAGTGCTGGCAGCCTGCCCGGCACCACCTGACGCAGCCAGGGCAATCACAATCGAATCCCAGCCACCTGAAAACACTTGAGGAGGCGGTATCGGTGTCGATCTTCCGCTCGGCCCGGCTGTTTGCGAACGCAATACCATCAAGCGGCCCAATACGCCCACGGAAGCCAGCACCAGGACTGCCACCGCCGCCAGCAGCATGAAATTGTATACATCTCGACGCGAGCGACTCTGGAAGGGCAGCGCACCGCTGCGGGGGCGGCGCTGCTGGAATTCGCGTACAGGGGGGAGCGGCAGCAGTTCATGGTGATGGTTATTTGTGGCTCGCGCCGGCTGACCCACCATCTGCCCACTTCGAATCTCGGCCAGTATCCGTTGCGTTGTCGAGGGTACCGCGTGTTCGCTCGCCACCAGCAGGGTACGCAGCAACGCGCGCTGCGAGGCCCGCTCTCGCCGCTCCTGAGTCAGCAACTCGGTGCAGGTAGGACAGGTAGGGATATGGCCGCGTAACTGACCAAGCAGGCGCTCATCGCGCTCATCGTCGGTTACTGCAAACAGCCCGGAGACATGCCCCGGCACACCGGGCAGATCCAGGTCATCAAGTAAGCGCAAACATTCAGCGCTGAGCGAACATCCTGGCAGATGCTGTTGCTCGTCCTGCTTCACGGTTGCCCTCCTTGATTGAGCCTGGTATACACCTGTTGAAACGACTGGCGCGCGCGTGATAAGCGGCTGCGTACGGCCGAGAGCGAGTCTTGCAGGATCTCGGCAATCTCGCGGTACGTGAAGCCCTCGGCATCCAATAGCAGGCACGATACCGAGGCCTCTGGAAGTTGGGCCAGCACGCGCTTCAATAGGTCGCGCTCTAACACCTGGTCCTCAAAACGCTCCTCACTCACTAAAAACTCCTCTCCCTGGGCCTCAAAGATCTCTTCACCGCTGCCCTGAGGGGCGGAAAAGGGGAGCCAGGTAATATGCTTGCGCCGCCGCCATTCGCTGCGCGTCTGATTGAGCGCAATCCGGTAGAGCCATGGGGCGAAGTGGAGTTCTTCTCCTTTCATACGCGGCAAGGCACGATATGCCGCCAGGAAGGTCTCCTGGCAGAGATCCTGTGTCAATTGCGCGTCGTGCGTCATGCCATAAAGCAGGCGCCTGATGCGTGGCTCATAATGGATTACTAGCGCCTCGAAGGCTGCCTCTGAACCCTGGCAGGCCTCGATGGTAAGCTGAGCCTCGTCTTCCAGTGCGTTCATAAGACCCCATCAGCGGCTGAACTTAAGTACTCACTCCATACTAATGCACGGGGAGGTGCATTTGTTCCGGTGAGCTTCACGCAGGTGGAAGAGGTACTGCGCACGTCAATCAGCGGCAAGGCGGAAGCGGGGGAGACTGATGGCTTCGGTCACAGGATCAAAGGTCACCATGACGGGGAGGTTCACGCGCAAGCTAGCAAGGTCGCTGCCCACAATATTGCTCATGATGCGCGGCCCCTCCTCAAGTTGCACAATAGCCACGTTGTAGGGGGTATCATTGACGAACTCAGGGGACTTGTTCTGGTGAATAATGGTATAGGAGTAGATCACCCCACGCCCACTGACTTCAACCCAGCGCGGAGTCATGGAGCCGCAGTGCATGCAATACAGGCGCGGATAGAACTGGTGCTGCTGGCACTGGTCGCAATATTGCAGCAGCAGCTTTCCCTGGGTACAGCCCTCCCAGAACGGACGGCTTTCCTCTGTTACCACAGGTAACGGCTTAGGGCGAGTCACTTCTGCCATGCTAAATGTACTCCTTACACTGTTCTGGTTAGAGTATAATCTCCAGGCGATGGTGTTGTAAAGGTCACAAGCCATCAACCTTTACGCGCAAAGGATATGATATCATTTGGATAATGCAAACAAAGGAGAGTGATTGATGTCTTCATACAGCGGGCGCATCGCCATTGTTGGCGTCGCCGATTCGGACTATGGTCGCGTTCCCACTATGACCGAAATGCAACTGCACGCCCAGGCAACCTGGCGCGCGCTGGAGGAGAGCGGGCTGCGCAAAGAGGAGATCGATGGCGTCTTCTGTAGCTCGCAGTCGATGGGCATGCCCACAGTGATGCTCTGCGAATACCTGCGCATCATCCCTCGCTACAGCGATACCACATCTATCGGCGGCTCCTCCTTTGAGGCGCACCTCAACCACGCGGTGGCCGCCATCCGCACAGGCAAATGCGAAGTCGCGCTCATCACCTATGCCAGTACCCAGCTTTCCAGTCGCGGGCGCATGGCTGGCACTGGAGGGCGACCGGCAACCATCCCCGAAACCACCTATGAAGCGCCCTACGGCAGTATATTGGTGGGCGCCTACGCCATGGCCGCGCGCCGCCATATGTACCAGTACGGCACCACCCCTGAGCAGCTCGCGGAGATCGCCGTCGTCACGCGCCGGCACGCCGGACTCAACCCACTGGCCATGTATCGCGAGCCGATCGGCATACAGGATGTGCTCAACTCGCGCATGATCGCCGACCCCCTGCACCTGCTTGATTGCTGCGTCGTCAGCGATGGCGGCGGCGCGGTCCTGGTGACCACCGAGGAGCGCGCGCGCGATCTCAAGCAAACACCGGTCTTTGTGCTCGGCAGCAGCGAGAGTCACACGCACTCGCAGATCTCGCAGATGCCCGATCTGACGGTGACCGCCGCCGCGCTGACCGCGCCGCGCGCCTTCGCCGAAGCAGGCGTCACGCCTGGCGATATCGATATGGCTATGATCTATGACTCGTTCACGATCACCGTGCTGCTGCTGCTCGAAGATCTGGGCTTCTGCAAGAAAGGTGAGGGTGGATCGTTTGTGCAGGACGGACGCATTGCGCTCGGTGGGCAGTTGCCGATCAACACCGATGGCGGTGGACTCTCATCCAACCATCCGGGCATGCGCGGTATCTTCCTCCTGATCGAGGCCACACGCCAGTTGCGCGGGCAGTGCGGTCCGCGCCAGGTCGCGGGGGCAAAGCTGGCGGTGGCGCATGGTAGCGGCGGCCTGCTGTCGTCGCAGGCCACTATCATCCTGGGGCACGAGTAGGGCCAGGGCAGCTAGGAGCCGGGCAACTCCGCCAGGGACGATTTGACCTCGATGTAGCGCGCCAGGATAAACACCAGGTCGGAGAGGCGATTGAGGTAGCGCACAACCTCGCCGTTCTGGATCACGCCATCGTGCAGCAGCTTCACCGTCATGCGCTCGGCGCGGCGAATGATCGTGCGTGCCACATCGAGCGCCGCGCCATCCAGGGTATCACCGGGGATAATAAATTTATTGGGAATCTCGACCTCGCGCTTGAGCGCCTCCTCCACCTGCTCCAGGTGCTGCACATGCGCAAGCGTCACGCGCAGACCCATCTTTTCATAGTTCTCCGGCGGCGTCGCCAGCTCCCCCATCAGCAAATAGAGATCCTGCTGCATACGGTAGATGATGTCCTTGACCTGCTGGTCCTGCGTAAGCGCCCGCGCCATGCCCAGCGCCGACGTAGCCTCGTCCACCGTCCCGAACGTATCCGGTCGCGGATCATATTTGGGCACACGCTGCTCCCCCAGCAGACCAGTATAGCCTGTATCACCGGTGCCAGTGGTTACCTTTGCCATGTTAGTACGCGTCCTTCTATTATGTACAGCTATATTATTCAGATCAGAATGAGATCAGTCTACCATATTCGCTCTACTTCCGACCAGGCCAATACTGCGTAGGAGGGACAAGATGGAGATGACAACTTACTTTCCAGGCAATGCGTGTGATGGTATGATAGGCTATGGGAAAGTACTCTTTCTACTTAGAAGTGAGCCTACCCGAAGAGATTCGCCAGCATGAGGATAGCGTGCGCATCTATGCTATAGTCTATGTGCAATGTGTCAGACAAAAGTCGAAGTACCTGGTAGAGGAGATATCTCTCATGAAGGGCAAGTATAGCTCCTATAGCAGATATATTTGCGAGGCACGGAGTGCTGTAAATGCCAAGCACGATGCCTCGCGACATGAGAGAAAAGTTCACCCCGCGTCTCAGGCTCTTGCAAAGGCCAGCAAACAGGTATATAATCTCTTTAGAGCGGTTATACATGCGCGATTGGAACAGCAAACGATGTCTGCCTCGCAAACCCGCCTCTCGCTCCGCTTCCGAAGAGGCACGAGACGCCCGCCGGCGCAAAGGAGCTGCCATCTCGCCTGAGATTGAAACCGTTTGCGAGCAATGCGCAACTGCCTGCCAAGTGTGGGGCGCAAAGGAGCTGCCATCTCGCCTGAGATTGAAACATCGTAGGCAGGCGCGTGCAGATCGTGCGCCTGCGCGGCGCAAAGGAGCTGCCATCTCGCCTGAGATTGAAACATAGCT
>JBDTHH010000790.1:0-5563 GCA_039937055.1 Ktedonobacteraceae bacterium
GTGGGAACAGGACTGGCGGGCGAACTCAGCGTATAGAAGAAGTTCGTTACCGCTGGCAGGATATGCGCTCCCGCTGGTACGCCATACGTATAGGCGGGAATCGCGATCAGCACGCATATAGGGATGAATAGCAACAAGCGCCAGGGGATGGAACGGAGGATACTATGTAGATTTTCCGCAGGGGTGCTACGGTCATGAAAGCGGGGCGCCATTATCGCTACCTCCCAGATCAACACTTATCCTGCTCAGGAACCCACCAGGCATGGTCGACTGCGCGGGCAAGGCAATGTCAACAAGCAAGAGGAACCCAAGTTATGGCCCCTACCCGAACATGGCGACTTCTGTGGTTCTATTATAGCAACCTTCGGCCTTAAACACCAGTCTTAAATACCTGCCCAAGGCCATTGAAAAGTCGCAGGCGCGCCCCTCCGCGGATCACCGTGTGCCAACCTCACATCACTTAGCAAACACTGTGTGCAAGGCATGGCTGACTTCGGCAAGCGCCTGCCGGGCCTGGGGTAGTGCTATCACATAGTGCATGAAGCCATGAATCATGCCAGCGTAGCGCGAAACGCTGGCAGGGACACCTGCTGCCAGGAGCCGTTGCCCATACTGCTCGCCTCCATCGCGTACTGGATCGCACTCAGCAGTGATGATCAGCGCGGGTGGCAGTCCATGCAGATCGGGAGCCAGCAGCGGCGCGGCATAGGGCTGCCATTGCTCGTCTTCATGGTTGAGATAGAGATCTCTGGCCATGATGAAGCCCTGGCGGGTCATCATATACCCATCATAGGCCTGCCAGGAGGGCGTGGTGAGCTGGAAATCGGCAATGGGCCAGAGCAACAACTGGAACGCCAGGGTAGGACCTCCCTGATCGCGAACCATCTGCGCGACGACAGCGGCGAAGTTGCCGCCCCCGCTATCTCCGCCGACGGCGAGCCGCGTGGAGTCGCCGTGGAACTCAGCGGCGTGAGCGGCCACCCAGCAGGTAGCGGCGTAACAATCCTGAAGTCCGGCGGGAAATTTGTGTTCAGGGGCCAGGCGATAGTCCACGGACAGCACCAGGCAACCTGCCTCCCGGCAGAGATAGCGGCACATGGGATCGTGAGTTTCGAGATTGCCCGCGACCCAGCCTCCACCATGAAAGAACACCAGGACCGGGAACGGGCCCATGCCTTCGGGCGTATAGAGTCGGGCCGGAATATCTCCCACAGGGCCAGGAAGCGTCAGGTCCTCGACGCGCGCGACCGGCACCGTTTCACTCCCTAGAGCCTGGCGGGCCTGCTTGATCACCTGCGGATTCGTGCTGGCGCGTAGTGCAGCAAGCAAGACTTGTGGATCTTCTGGAAGGCTCTGTGCCGCCGCCTGGTCTAATAGAGACTGGGTGTAAGGATCGAGTGGCATGCTGTTTCTCCTTGTAGAAAGTATGCTCCGAATGTCTGCATCCTCAGTGAGGACGCCTCGCCGGCAAACCAGAAGAAGTATAGCAAGATATACAAAGAATAACTATGACTTAATTGACAGACAACACCGGTGTGATATAATAGGCTACGTCAAAAGAGAGATTCTTGCCCCACTCATGCATGTAGCTAATGATCATCTTCATAAATGGCGCCTTTGGCGTCGGCAAAACCACCGTCGCGGAACAGCTTGTCGCTCGCATCCCCAACAGTCTGCTCTTCGATGCCGAAGAGGTCGGCGGCTTCTTACGCACTGTCCTCAAGCCAATCGATAACACTGACGACTTTCAACACTTACCAATGTGGCGCACGTTGACCATCACTACCGCTCGTTTGCTCAAGGAAACCTACGGACGGCACCTCGTCATGCCGATGACTATCTGGCACCGTCCCTACTTTGATGAGATCATAGGAGGATTGCGTGCAATCGAACCTGACTTCTACCACTTCTGCCTCACCGCGACTGAAAAGACCCTCTACGAGCGCCTACAAGCACGTGGCGATTCGCCGGAGGTCTTTCGCTGGTGCTGGAAGCAGGATGAACAGTGCCTCGCGGCCTTCCAATCGCCAGCGTTCGCCGTACACATCGCCACTGATGACGCCTCGCCCACGGCTCTGATGGCGGAGATATTGGGAGCCATCCAACACACAAATACTTCAGGGGGCGGGTAACGCATATAATAGCATCATACCTATATCTCGTAGGCAGAAAGGAAACGCTATGACTGATGACTATATGAAGAATAATCAGACACACTGGGATGAGCTGGTGGGGGTGCATGCCAGGTCGGAGGACTACGATCTTGAGGGCTTCAGGGCAGGCAAGAGACGGCTCCATTCTATTGAGCGCGCGGAACTGGGAGATGTCGCGGGGAAATCGCTGCTCCATTTGCAGTGTCACTTCGGCCTGGACACGCTCTCGTGGGCCTCCCTTGGCGCAAAGGTCACCGGCATCGATTTTTCGAGCGAGGGCATTGAACTGGCACGGAGCCTGAGCAAAGAACTGGGGATCGCGGCAGAATTTATCTGCTCGAACATCTACGATCTTCCCAGCGTCCTGGCTGGCGAGTTCGATATCGTCTTCACCTCTTACGGGGCTATCTGCTGGCTGCCGGACCTGCGGCCCTGGGGAGAGATCATCGCGCACTTTCTCAAACCCGGCGGCACCTTCTACATTGTAGAGGGCCATCCCTTTATGTGGGTCTTCGATGACCACTCCCCGGACCTCAAGGTGCGCTATCCCTACTCTTCCCCGCCATCTGAGGCCATAAAAGATGATACGCAGGGGAGCTACGCCGACGAGAGCGCCATCCTGACCCACCCCACAAGCTATGGCTGGAATCACAGCATGGGCGACATCCTGAACGCGCTCACCACGCCAGGCCTGCATATCGAGTTCCTCCACGAGTTCAATTTCTGCTCGTGGAAATGCTTCCCGGACATGGAAGAGATCGAGGGCGGCTTCTTCCGTCTCAAAGATCCAGAGAAGGCCCGCATGGTGCCCCTGCTGTTCTCACTGAAGGCGACCAAACGCTAATCAATTTCTTGCTTCACCGTATCCAAATACTCCCGGCTGGCGCTGGCGAGGAGCGTGGTGAGATGGGTATACAGATAATGCACTCCCTGATTCAGGTAGCGGCGTGTGGCTTGCGTATTGCCGGCACATCCCGCTATCTTCCCCGCCGCCACGATCGAGGCGAAGGCCTTCTGCATCGCCGCGCGCACCTCGGGGCTATCCGTCCTTCCGGGCAGGCCCATAGACTGCGAGAGGTCCGATGGGCCAACGAAGAAGATATCCACTCCCGGAACAGCCAACAGTTCGTCGAGGTTGGCCAGGGCTGCCTCTTCCTCTAACTGAATGCATACCAGCGTCTCGCGATTGGCCACCTCCACATACTGCGCTGCCGGGAGATCATACCCATAGCCAGCGGCCCGCGTCCCTATCGCCAGGCCGCGCTTGCCCAGGGGATGATACTTCACCGCCTCTACCACCTGGCGGGCCTCGCCGGCGGTATTTACATGCGGCACCTGCACGCCCATGGCGCCGCGATCCATAAGGCGCAGGATCGTATCGGGACTGTTGCTCGCTGGTCGCACAATAGGCGTAATCCCGCCCACCTCCGCCGCCATGACCATCTGCTCAACACTCTCGGGAGAGAGAGAACCATGTTCGCAATCGATAAGCACCCAATCAAATCCCAGCCTGCCTATCATCTCCACAATCTGAGGCGCCGGAAACAGCACCGTGACGCCAAATGCTGCCTGGCCTGCCAGGAGTTTCGCCTTCATGGCATTCTTTTTCATGTGGCACCTTTTTTCAATGACTTTATAAAGAACCCTACACAGATGCGGCCGAGGCGAGTCGCGGTCACCGGCATACGTAGTATATAATATGCATGGCTCTATAACAGGAGCCACAGGCAAAACATTTTATCTTCACAAGGAGACACCTATGGCAGTAGTACGCACCTCAAAAGTCGATCTAAAGGTGAACGGAAACGGCGCCTATGCCTTCGTCGCCGAACCCGATGATCAAGCCACGCATCCCGGCCTGGTGCTTATCCAGGAGTGGTGGGGCATCGAGCCGCACATTACAGACCTGGCTCACAAGCTGGCCGCGGCGGGATTCGTCGTAGCCGTGCCCGACCTGTACCACGGCAAAGTGGCAACCGAACCCGATGACGCGATGAAGGCGGTGATGATGCTCAGAGGCAACGTCGAGAAGGCCATCAGGGAGATCACCGGCGCCCTCGATACGGTCAAGGCCATGCCCAATGTCGAACCCAAGAAGTTGGGGCTGATGGGCTTCTGCGTGGGTGGCTTCATGACCCTCACCGTTGCAGCGCGCTATCCCGGCCTCGGCGCCGTTGTGCCCTTCTACCCCGGCGGCTACGATCCGACACAGGAGGAGGTCGCGAAGGTTGACGCGCCTGTGATGGCCTTCTTTGGCAGTCGCGATGACAGTGTGCCCATGGCGCAGGTCGAGAAGATCGAGCGCATGTACAAGGAGGCCGGCAAAGATATCACCGTCAAGGTGTACGACGCGGGCCACGCCTTCCTCAATCCTGCCCACGGCATGGGCAACGAGAAAGCCGCCGCCGAGGCCTGGCCACTGGCCGTCAATTTCTTGAAAGAGAAGCTACGCTAGACCAGATAGGCACCTACGCGCATCGCGGGAGTTCCGCCTGCACCCATAGCACAATCCCTCCAAAAGTCTGCTATGATTATCCTGGTGGATCATCATAAGGCACACCGGGAAAGCGAGTACTTCGATTGCGATGACCAAAGAGAGTAAAATGATCGCCCAGGAGCGGCGCCAGCGCATCTTTGAAATGATAGAAGCCAGTGGCGTCGCTTCGGTGCGCGACCTGGCCCAACGCTTCGAGGTGTCTGGCATCACGGTGATGCGCGATCTGCAGGAATTGGAGGTGCAGGGGCTGATCCGGCGCGTGCATGGCGGGGCGATCAGCGTGCGTGGTGCCAGCTATGAGCCGCCCTTCAGCGCGCGCGAGAACGACAATGCCGCCGCCAAACAGCGCATCGCCGCCAAAGCCGTGGAGATGATTAACGATGGCGACAGCCTGATCCTCGATGTGGGCACGACAACGCTGGAGATTGCGCGTGGGCTGAAGGGCAAGCGCAACCTCACGGTGCTGGTTACAAACCTGCGCGCGGCCATGGAACTCGCCAGCCAGACGGCGATACAGGTGATCGTGATCGGCGGCAAGCTGCGCGCCAGCGAACTCTCGCTGGTCGGCCACCTCGCCGAACGCATCCTGTGCGACTTCCAGGTGGACAAGGCCTTCATCGCAGTCGGCGGCATCACTATCGAGCATGGCCTGACCGAGTTCAATTTCGATGAAGCCGGCACCAAGCGCGTGATGATCGAGCGCGCGCGCCAGCGCATTGTGGTCGCCGACCATACCAAATTCGGCAAGGTGATGCTCAGCTCGGTCGCCCCCTTGAACACCATCAATACGATCATCACCAACTCGGAACTGGATGGCGAGATGGCCACTCGCCTGCGCGAAGCTGGCATCACGCTGATCCTGGCCTGACAAACCTTCTCAGTCCGGTGCGGCCCAGCCCTTCGCGCGCTCAAC
>JBDTHH010000791.1:0-4425 GCA_039937055.1 Ktedonobacteraceae bacterium
ATGCCGATGATGCCGGCCAGCAGCCAATCTATTCCTGGTCTCCGCCGCGCCCAGGTGCCTGAAGCCCGTTCCGTTGCTACCTGTTCTTGAATAGGGTTGGAAGATACATCTTTATCCTCATGCTGTAGTTGATTGCTCACTTCTGCCATACGTTCTCTCCCTGCTGCTTGTTCCAGGCACCTCTACTCTATCAGGTAGGGGAAGCCATGTGAAAAAAGTACGCTCTGTCGGAATATACGAACGATAGATACTAGACGTAACTCATTTTATGGGAATAGTACTGGCTACTATCAACATAAATACGAAGAAGGTTCTAGCTCTACCGGAGTGCTTCTTCATCATATATTATACGCTAAGTTTTCCAGGCGCAAAATGGGAACGATTTGGGAAAGTGTGCTCTCCCTTTATCTTGCAAATAATTGCCAATATGATAATATTTATTGCCATTCATATTGACAAATTTGTTTCTATATGCTAATATTTCTATAGAGTTGATGGGAAACTCCAAGAGCAAAGAATTTATTATGATTTTGAAGGCAGAGAGATGTGTCTGCGAGGGAGAAGGGAAGCCATGCATAAGCTGATCACGAGGGACCCGGTAAGTGGGGGGGAGATGGTCGTCACCAGGCTAGAATGTCCTGAGAGCGGCATCGTGATAGAGGGGCGCTTCAACCTGGGCTGGATTGGCCGCTTGAGCAGAGAGCAACTTGATTTTGTAGAGTTGCTGGTCAAGAACCGGGGCAACATCCAGAAGCTCGCGGGCGACCTGGATATCGCCTACAATACCGCGCGCAGCCGCCTGGACGAGATCGTCACGGCGCTTGGCGGTCCGCCTGAAAATGATGGGCGTGTGGACCGCAGAGTGATCCTTGACCGCCTGGCTGCCAAAGAGATCAGCGTCGAAGACGCGATGCGCCTGCTGAAGGGGTAAGAGCATGTCAGCCTCAGTGAGTGAGCGCAATCGTATCCTGTCCCTGGTCGAGGTCGGCCAGGTGACGGCTATCCAGGCGGCGCAATTGCTGGACGCGTTGGGGCCTGAACGCGAGCGTGTGGGAGAGCCGCCAGCCAGGGGGCCGGGGCGCGTAGTACGGCTGCGTGTGACGAACCTGGCTATCAACCGGCAAAAGGCCAATGTCGCAGTACCGCTGGAACTTATTGATGTAGCTTTGCGGCTGGGGACGCGCCTGGCGCCGCAGATAGAAGGTAGCGCGTTGGAAAGCCTGTTGCGCGCCATCCAGAGCGGAGCAACGGGCCGCGTGCTGGATCTGCAAGATCTGGAAGAGAACGAGCGCGTAGAAATTTTTGTCGAGTAGGGGCATCTCTCTGTGAATGTTCGGTAGAGTATCCCTGGTAGATATCATGGAGTGTCCTCTTACGGGAGCTATACGGGAGGCGAAAGAAAGCATGCAGCAGACATTTACGGTTGGCGCGGGGCCGAAGGTAGTCATCGCGCACATCAATGGTGACTTGAGTGTCAGTGTTATAGATGAGCAGGTAATCAGGGTTGATGTTGATGGGCGCATGGGGCAACTTTCGCAGGAGGGCGACATGTTCATGCTCATCGATTGTGATGGTGACCTTGAACTACAGGTGCCTGCGGATACCACGCTCAGCGCGCAAAACCTGAACGGGGATGTCAGTATTCAGGGAGTGCGGCGCGTTGAATTGGAGAACGTGGGGAGCGACCTGGATCTCAGGGATATTGGCGAGGCTGCCGAGATCACCAACGTAGGCGCCGACCTGAGTGTAGAGCGTGTGCCGGGTCTGCGGGTACAGCGGGGTATTGGCGGCGATGCTTCGGTCAAATCAGTAGAGTCGGTAGAGATCGAGGCGGTCGGTGGTGACCTTACTGTGAGGCATGCTGGGAGCGTGATGGTTGGCGCTGTGGGTGGGGACCTGAGCGCCAATGAACTGGCGGCATCACTGCGTTGTGGAGAGGTCGGTGGTGACTGCGATGTGCGTGGGGGGGCCGATAGCGAAGTGATCCTGGGGAACGTTGGCGGAGACCTGGAAGTAGTCTCGGCGGCGCGTATGCAGGCAGGCAATGTTGGCGGCGACTGTCAGATGCGCGATGTATGGGGCGCGATTGAGCTAGGATATGCCGGCGGTGACGCGAGCTTTCAGGGCGTGGGTGGCAACCTGGAAGTAGGAAGTATCGGCGGGGACGCCGCATTGAAAGGTGTAGGGGGGAATATCGACGTTGGCGCCGTGAGTGGTGATCTCTTGCTGCAATCGGCCTTCCCGGTTGATAGCCACGCGCGCATAAATGTAGGTGGTGATGCCAAAGTTACGCTGCCTGACGCGCCCAATCTGAGCATCCGCGCTGCCGTGGGAGGCGATGTGAGTGGGAGTAGCGTCGCCTCCAGCGCTGGGGGTAACCTGCTCAACCTGGTTTATGGAGAGGGTGCGGCGCGGCTGGAGCTGAACGTGGGGGGTGACCTGGCCCTGCGTGGGCCAGGCAGTCCGCGCACCGCTAACAGCAGCAATGCGTCGTGGGGCGATTTCGAGCGTGAGATGAGCGAACTGGGGCGTGAGATGGGCAAGCTGGGTCAGGAGCTGGGGCGCGAGATGAGCAAGCTAGGCCAGGACCTGGCGCGCGATATCGGGGCTAGCGGCCTGGCGCATGGCCATAGATGGACCGAGGAAGTAGCGCGCACGATCGAGGAACAGGCCAGGCGCGCGGAGCGGCAGGTAGATGAGTGGGCGCGCCGCATGGAGCGGCAGTCCCGGCGCGCTGAAGAACGCGCTGCCCGCCTCAATATACGCATCAACGGGCGCGAGTGGCGCATGGACCCGGAGCGACTGGACCGCATTACAGAGCAGGCACGGCGCGCCACCGCCGAAGGGGTAGCCGGGGCCTTTGAGGCTGTCGAACGGGCCATGAGGAACTTTGGTGTGCCGGTCCCACCTGATCCCTCGAAGCCGCCCAAGCCGCCCAAACCACCGAAGCCACCAAAGCCGTATACTCAGGAGCAAGCGACCTTTTCGTCGGAGGCTGTTTCAGAAGAGTTCGTGACACCCGTTGCTTCTGATGATATAATAGAAAAAGCGACAGATGGAGAGGGCAGCAAGCAAGAAGAGACAACGGCTGCACTTGATATGCCAGCGGCACAGCCAGAGCAGGAGCGCGAGGCCATTTTGCGCATGATTGCCGAGGGCCGCATTTCTCCTGAAGAGGGCGATCTGCTGTTAGAATCGCTGGGTGGCTAGACTACTTCACCCCTTTCTCCTGGCACCCGTAAGGACGGCACCCCTTACGGGTGCTTTGCTGTGCGCGCTTCGCCCCTACGGAAGAGGCACGAACGTTTCACTTTTGGCAGACAAGTGCAGGCTGTGCGATAATATGCTACAATACATTGCGAACAGTCTCTATTATAACGTGTTAATGGCGGGCAACTGACATTGTTATTTCTTCGTAGTAAGGTAGGGGCATGCAAGAAACGCAGACGTGGCGTGAGCTATTAGGAAATATCATAAGTGACCCTCATGAAAAACAGCAACTCGCGGGGAAGCTGGGCGTCAGTGTACTCACCCTTACACGTTGGATTCAGGGGGAGTCACATCCGCGGCCGCAGAACTTACGTCTCTTGCTAGAGGCCTTGCCCCACTACCGTCCACTGCTGCATGAGTTGATTGTGAGGGAATTCGGAGCGCTTTCATTGCGCTCTTCAGAAGTGGGGAATATGTTGGAGGAGATCCCGTCAGAGTTCTACTCACGTGTATTGAGCGCGCATGCCACAACGCCCAGGGTACTGCGCTTCTGGTCCATTTGTAGCCTTATTTTGCAGCAGGCGCTGGGGCAAATCGATCCCCGCCAACTGGGCATGGCGATCACCATCGTGCAGTGTATGGTACCTACGAGCGCAGGCCAGGTGCATAGCCTGCGCAAGAGGGTCACGATAGGCTCTGGTCGCTGGCGCAACGGCGTGGAGCAGCGCTTCTCATTTCTGGGCGCCGAGTCGCAAGCAGGCTATGTTGTGTCATCGGGGCGCTCGGTGGTTGTGCAGGACCTGACCAGGGATCTGCTCTACCCGGCACAACGTATTGAGGGCGAGATGAGCACAGCGATCTCGCCTATTATGCGCTCCAGCGAGATTGCCGGCTGCCTGCTAGTCTCCAGCACATTGCCCGACTATTTTTCACTGGCCCATTGCACGCTGATCCAACATTACGCGGAGTTGCTGGCCCTGGCATTCGAGCCTGGCGACTTCTATGCCCTCACACAGATTGATTTGCGGAGAATTCCTCCTTATCAAGTGCAGGAGCGGTATTTTAAGTCGTTCCGCCAGCGCACCTCCAGCCTTGTGAAAGAGGCCGCGCAGACAGGCCAATCGATGACAATTGTGCAGGCAGAGCAGGTAGTCTGGCAGCAATTGGAGGAGGAGCTTTTGCGCCTCCCACCTGATACGCTGTAGGGGCGCCGTT
>JBDTHH010000792.1:0-7220 GCA_039937055.1 Ktedonobacteraceae bacterium
AACCGCGCCCCTACCTCTTTGTACCTCTTTCGCTAGATTATACTTTACCCTTCCATCACCTTTTCCAGGAGTCGGTAAAAATCTACCCCTGCGAACGCTCATCGCCCTTACATGTCGCTTGAACATAAGTTCTAACTATGTTACACTATAGAATCAGGCGCGCCGTGAAGATGTTCTTTAGCCATCGCGCAGGCACTATGATATAGCAGGTTCGAAAGCCGGAGAGAAAGGAGATTCTATAGAATACGAAGAGCAGCATAGAACATACGGCAAGGCGTGTCAGAGCCTGGTCGCAACGCCACGCCCTGCCCAACCAGCGACCATTGTACGATCAACTGGCCTGTTTCATTATAGCATGCCAGGTGGTCGGTAGGACAGACGTTTGTTGTAGACGCGAGAAAACAAGGAACGCGACACTAATAGGGAAGGATTATGCAAACGCTCACGAACCGGACCATTGCCACTGCTGTTGAGGTAGAGCAGCGGGTGAACGAGGCGATCCTGCATTTTACGCTAGAAGGCATGCTCCCGGCAGGACATATGTTAGCCCTCCATCGAGAATCGGGTATCCTGGTAGGTCTTTCGAGCGTGGGAGATGTGCCATGTATGCAGGTAGCGCAGCAGTTCACCTTTAGCGAACTGTGTGTGCTCGTCCCGCTGCTAGAAGCCTATCCGCACTACTGTCCATATGAAGTCTTACTTGCCCACTTTACCAATGTGAGCACCAATGTGACCGAGGAGGTCATTGAACGGTGCCGTAGACATTTGCACGCAGCACTGCGTGAAGGCGTGTTTGAGCATGAAATGCGCCCGGTGCGCAATGTGATCTCGCGCACCCGCCTGAAACTCCATGAATTTAACATCGACGTTACCTCTCTGTTGGAGACAGGCTATCTTCTGCGACCGCGACCAAAGAAGCCACGCCGTGTGCGCGAAACATCCTCTAAAAAGGAGGCATGAACGGTTGATAAAGCAAAGCGCCGGTCCTGGCGTCGATGACCTGAGAGAAGGAGCGAAGGCCATCAATACCTGGACCGGCGCTTTTTTTACGGCCCGTTGCGGGTAGAGTTACCTGCTTAGCCATTACCTGAACAGGTGTTACCTGAACAGCCATCCCCGCTACAGCTATTTGACCAGCAATCGGCTGGCAGCACGCTGGCCAGTTCCACGCGTTGCTCCAACTCGGCAATATCCAGATCGTACAGAGTTAACATCTGGATCTCTTGCTGGTCCTCACCTTTCCCTAGCGGGTCATGATTGGAATATGTCATCTGTGTTTCCTTTCTTCATCTCGCGGCAAAGCGTGCCGCACGCTGTTCGCAAAAAATGTCAGGGAACTCATTTCCCTGAGCTAGAGAGGTTTACGGGGATGCTCCTCAGCGGTGAATACCAGAATCAAACTACTCGCAGGACACACCGGCACGCATGTAGCCAACCTGTGATAGCCCAATCCTTTGAAGTATCACTTCAAGAGAAAGTATAATTTACAGAAATCATAAGAAAACTATGATCAGATGTGAGTGTGGCACCCGCAGGCTTTCCGCAGCATTCACACCGACTGAAGTGAGGGGCGAAGTTGACAGAGACCGGCCTACACACCTTGATCTTTTCCCTGGGAATGCACTATCATGCAGTGCAGAGGTTCCGTTGAGATTGAGTACAGGAGGAAAGTCCCTTTCTTCCTGTACGTTTTTAGGAGGTCGCTTCCTTATGGCTATGGCTGTCGCCATCGTGAGTGAAGGAGTGGATAGTGTGACCCTGGCACACCTGCTGCATACTGAAGGCTATTCGCTGCATCTGCTCTCCTTCGATTATGGACAACGTCACAAGAAAGAACTCGCCTTTGCTGAGCAGTGCTCCAGGCGACTCGAAGCACGCTATGATGTGCTTGACCTGTCTGCGGTTGGCGCTTTCCTGAAAGGGTCAGCCCTGACAGATGCGCTCCCCGTGCCAGATGGGCATTATGCGGATGCCACGATGGCGATCACCGTCGTGCCGAATCGCAATGCAATTATGCTCACGATTGCCTATGCGATAGCCGTGACTGAGCAGGCTGAGGTGGTCGCGATGGGCGCACATGCCGGCGATCATTTCATTTATCCCGATTGCCGGCCCGCCTTCATCACGGCTTTTGATGCCATGCAACGAAAGGCGGTCGAGGGGTACGGGCACCAGAATCTAAGACTTGAGGCTCCTTTTATCCATATGACGAAGCAGCAGATTGTGTACTTAGGAAGCGTGCTGGGAGTGCCCTATGCTGATACCTGGAGCTGCTATAAGGGTGGCGACAAGCACTGTGGGACCTGCGGGACCTGTGTTGAACGAAGAGAAGCCTTCCAACTCGCGTATGTTCCTGATCCAACAGTCTATGAAGAAGAATAAAATGGAGCTTCCTCCCTATATACTCACAAGCTGTTCTATAAGTCATGATTGCTGCGACTTCGGTATATGAGGCAGAGCCATCACGGGAGAACAAGGAACATGGCCGAACAACACGAAGAACGACGGAGAACCTTTTCGAATGCCGCGCTTGCGGAAGCCACAGCGACGGCCGAACGCGTCAGGACGGCTCTTCATGGCAGGGCCACCGTCAGAGGCGTCACCATTGATGGCCCCACCTCGCGCGACCTCGATGATGCGCTGTGGCTTGAGAGCCATCCTTATGGAGGTTATACACTCAATGTCAGCATTGCCGATGTTGGCGCGCTGATCACGCCGGAGATGACCCCAGCATTAGACGCCGAAGCGTTGCAGCGCGCGTTTACGCGCTATCATGCCGATAGAAACGTGCCCATGCTGCCGGGGCTCCTCTCCGAAGGCAGTCTGAGCCTGCTGGCGGAGCGCCCGCGTCCCACCATCACCATCTCGATCCCCTTCGATCCCCAGCTCTCCCCTGGGGAGCCAGCTATCCAGCAGACAGCGCTGATCAGCAGCAGGCGTTTTCACTACGATGAGGTCGATGAGGAGATAGCGGACCCACGCACGGATGCTGGCCCCATGTTGCAAGACACCTTGCGGGTAGCGCTTGCCCTGTTCCAGCGGCGCCGGCTCCAGGGAGCGCTGGCCATCTATGATCTGCGCGCTGGCTGGGCTACCACCGAAGAGGGCATGCTGGTGCGCCTGCCAGCAAGCAACGGCAACAAGGCTCATCTGATTATTCAAGAATGCATGATTCTGGCGAACCAGGTGCTCGCTGACTTCCTGGCACAGCGCGGCATTCCCGCCCTCTACCGCAATCATGCCGCCAAAGCCATTGCGCCAGCACGAGGAGTCTTGTTACAGATGATGGAGACGGTGGTGGCACATCCAGAACACACCCACCCGGAAAGCGTCCAGGAGACGGTACAGTTCGCCCTGGAGCGCGCGCGTTATGCCCCTACCGTCGAAGGGCATTTTGGCTTACAGTTGCCCGCCTACCTGCATATGACCTCCCCGCTGCGTCGCTATCCAGACCTGGTGAACCAGAGGATTCTGCATGCCATCCTGAAAGGCACCGCCCTTCCGTACACGGTCCCTGAACTGGAGGCCATGGCCGAGCAGGTCAATACTGTCGAGCAGCTCATCAAAGATGCTAAAAAAGCCTTCTTTCTGAACGAGTATGATGAGCCATTACGCAGAGCGCTCGCCGAGGCCGTGCAGAGCCAGGGCGACGCTCCCCGGCCATTGAGCCACCTGGATGAGAAACACTTTCATAGTCTCATCAGGATGGCGGCTCAAGGAGCGGATCTCTCGCCGGTCATTGAGCAGGAACTCTACAGCCGGCTTGAGGAGCAGGCGCTCAATACCCATGACATCTTTACCCTGGTCTTTCGCTTCCAGAACACAGGAGAGGCCTGGGAGCGCGTGAAGCGCGCGGCTCTTTATTGGCTTCAGAGCCAGCCCCACCACGCGATCACGCTACTCATGATGGGTCAGCAGGCGCTGGGATGGCAAGAGGCGACCTGTGAAGAGACGGCTGAAGGGCCAGGGCACCAGCGGGTCTTTTATGCGTGGGCGGCTGTGACGGTTGAGGAACGGCGCCATATCTCTTCCTGGCACGCCGCGCCAAACAAAGACCTAGCGAAACAAGAGGCCTGGGCCGAGGTGCTTGCCCACGTTGCAGGCGTAGACCTCCCAGCAGCCCCTGCTGAGGAGCAGGATGACACCGCTGAAGCCACCGAACACGCCTCCCAGGCTGCTCCCCTTCCCCTTGTTCCTACCGGGGCACCATCCTGGGAGGGAGCCGACAAAAATGCGGTCAGTATCCTGCATGAAATGGCGCAAAGGCACGAAATTCATCCTGCAAGCTACACCTATACCTTAGCAGGCCCACCGCATGACCCTCTCTTTACCTGTACCTGCACAGTCACGACTCATGACGGCAGGACCACAGCGCTATCCGCCTCCGGAAAAACCAAAAAAGCCGCCGCGCAAGAAGCGGCTTTCCAGGTCGTCTGCGCGCTTTTCCCGTCTGACCATGAGGAGACGTAGGTGCATGGTGATCCGCGTGGGGTCACAGGGCGCAGGCGAGCGGTGCCCCTTGCCCGCCGACAAGGCCTGCGCCCTGTTCCAACAGCGCCATCTCGCCCCCTCTGTCGTTCTGCAACTTGATTTTTCGCCCAGGATTCGGTACGCTTAGTCTGAAAAGGCAGCCCTGTAGCTTCCCTTAGCTTTACCTCAAGGAGCAAGCATTATGACTGTGACCCACACGAATCCGTCAGTTGCCTCCACCGAACAGGCGGAACGGCGCTGGAGCTATACCAGCGGCACCAGTGATACCCCATTGTTGGGGCTGACTATCGGCGATCTCTTCGATCAGACCGCCGAGAAGTACCCGGACCAGCCCGCCTTAATTGCGCGCCAGCAGCACATCCGGCTCAGCTACCGGGAACTGCAAGCCCAGGTCAACCGTTGCGCTCGCGCGCTGCTGCACCTGGGCATTCAGAAGGGGGGGCGCGTCGGCATCTGGGCGCCCAACCGGGCCGAATGGTGCATCACGCAGTTTGCCACCGCCAAGATCGGCGCCATCCTGGTGAACATCAACCCCTCGTACCGGGTGCATGAACTGGAGTACGTGCTCAAGCAGTCAGGCTGTAGCGTCCTCATCACTGCCGCCGTCTTCAAGTCCTCTCACTATGTGCAGATGCTGCAGGAGCTTGTGCCAGAGATCAAGGATAGCGAAGCGGGCAAGCTCAGTTCGCAGCAACTGCCGGACCTCAAAACCGTCGTGCAACTGGGCGAAGAGGCCGTTCCCGGCATGTTTACCTGGGCCGAACTGCTGGCCATGGGCGACCACATCGACGACACCCAGTTGACCGAGCGCCAGCGCCAGCAAGAGTTCGACGATGCCATCAACATCCAGTACACCAGCGGCACCACCGGCTTCCCCAAGGGTGCGACACTCAGCCACCACAACATCCTCAACAACGGCTATTTCGTCGCTCGCTTGCAGAACTTCACGCACAACGACCGCGTGTGCATCCCCGTGCCGCTCTACCACTGCTTCGGCATGGTCATGGGCAACCTGGGCTGCGTCACCCACGGAGCCGCCATGGTCTACCCCGCCGAGGGCTTTGAGGTGCTGGCGGTACTGCAAACGGTGCAGGAAGAGCGCTGCACGGTCCTCTACGGCGTCCCCACGATGTTCATCGCCGAACTGGACCACCCCGACTTCAGTACCTTCGACCTCACTAGCCTGCGCACCGGCGTCATGGCCGGCTCGCCCTGCCCCATCGAGGTCATGAAAAAAGTCATCAGTTTGATGGGCATGCGCGAAGCCGAGGTGTGTTATGGCATGACGGAAACATCGCCCGTCTCGACCCAGACGCGCTCCGATGCGCCCCTGGAGAAGCGCGTCAGCACAGTCGGCGTGGTTCATCCCCATGTCGAGATCAAAATCGTTGATCCCGCTAACGGCCAGGTGGTGCCGGTTGGGCAGCCAGGCGAGTTATGCACACGAGGCTATAGCGTGATGCTGGGCTACTGGGACAACCCCGAAGCCAGTGCTCAGGCCATCGACACGGCACGCTGGATGCACACCGGCGACCTGGCGACGATGGAGCCGGATGGCTACATCAATATCGTGGGGCGCATCAAGGACATGATCATCCGCGGCGGCGAGAATGTCTATCCGCGCGAGATCGAGGAGTTCCTCTATACGCACCCCAAAGTCAGCGACGTGCAGGTGATCGGCGTGCCCGACGCCAAGTACGGCGAGGTAACTATGGCCTGGGTGCGGCTCAAACCCGGAGAACAGGCCACCGAGGAGGAGATGCGCGCCTTCTGCGAGGGCAAGATCGCCCACTACAAGATCCCGCGCTACGTCACCTTCGTGGATGCCTTCCCCATGACCGTGACAGGCAAGATCCAGAAGTTCCTGATGCGCGAGCAAGCCGTCAAGGATCTGGGCCTGGAGAGCGCCGCGCACATCAAGACAGCGTAGTGCTCCAACACAGTTCATGTGACAGAGCGATGGGCGGGTGATCGCCGATGGCCGATGGGCGGGTGATGGGTGATCGCCCATCACCCCGTCCGCGTAGGGATTCGGCTTGCCGCATCCGCGTCAGGCACCCCAAGGGATGCCTGTGGGGTCTCCTGCCTGGCCGCGCAAGCGAGGCCCCACCCGGATGCGGCAAGCCGAATCCCTACGCGGAATGCACCCAGCGTTCCTCGAATGCGCCCAGCGTTCCTCTCTACACCTCTCTGCGTGACATCCCTATCCCAATCATGAGCATCACACCGGTGAAGACCAGCAGGACCGCGAGATTGAAGGGGACGTTCGTGATGTCGTAGCCCAGCAGGACACCGCGAATAGCATTGACTCCATAGGAGAGGGGATTAAGCAAGAGGACGATATGCAGCCAGGAGGGAACCGCGCGCGTCGGGAAGATCGCGCCTGAGAACATGTAGAGCGGCAGCGTGATAAAGTTCTGGATGGTGCCGAAGTTCTCGAAGTCGGTAATCCACATGGCGATGACTACTCCTAAGCTGCAGATGGCCAGAGCCGTCACAAAGGTGGCACCTATCGTGGCCAGGACATTCAACGGGGTGAGGGTCACAGCGGCAAAAGGGGCAAAGACCAGGATAATGAGGGCCTGCATGGTTGAACTCGATGCACCCCCCAGGCATTTGCCGAGCACCAGCGTTGAGCGCGGCGTGGGGGCTACCTGGACCTCTTTCAGAAAGCCAAACTCGCGGTCGTAGACAATGGAGATCGCCGACTGCAAGCCACTGAATATGAC
>JBDTHH010000793.1:0-7291 GCA_039937055.1 Ktedonobacteraceae bacterium
GAGGTGGTTGAGAAGGCGCCCAGAGACTACTACTGGGGCTGTGGCGCCGATGGAACTGGCCAGAACAAGCTCGGACAGACGCTGATGACGGTACGAGCGTTGTTACGCAGTCGCTCAACGGCGGGAAGCAACGATGGCGTGATATAATGAAGCACATATTGGAAAAGATATTCTAAAACTATCTCATCGAAAGATAGCCTGAGGATAGAGCGCCATGCCAGAATTTAAGGTAGAAGCACCCTTTGAGCCGACAGGCGACCAGCCGGATGCCATCGCGCAACTGGTCGAGGGCATCAACAAAGGGCAAACCATGCAGACGCTGCTGGGGGTAACCGGCAGCGGCAAGACCTATACCGTGGCCAAGGTCGTAGAGCAGATTCAGCGGCCGACGCTGGTGCTGGCCCCCAACAAGACCCTGGCGGCGCAGCTCTACAGCGAGTACAAAGAGTTCTTCCCCAATAATGCCGTCGAGTATTTTGTCTCGTACTACGACTACTACCAGCCAGAGGCCTACATCGCGCGCACAGATACCTACGTTGAGAAAGAGAGCATGCTCAACGAGGAGATCCAGAAGCTGCGCCTCTCGGCCACGCGCAGCCTGTTCGAGCGGCACGATGTACTGATCGTGGCCTCGGTCTCCTGCATCTATGGCCTGGGCAGCCCGGAGGAATATGGCGAGGTCACACTGTCCCTCAAAGTCGGCGAGGAGCGACGGCGGGACCGTATCTTGCGTCACCTGACGGAGATCCAGTACGAGCGCAACGACGCCAACTTTATTCGCGGCCGCTTCCGCGTGCGCGGCGACGTGCTGGAGATCTTCCCGGCCTATGAAGATATGGCGGTACGCATCGAGTTCTTCGGCGACGAGATCGAGCGTATGACAGAGATCGATCCCCTGACAGGCGAGGTGCTGGGTACGCGGCAGCGCCTGGATATCTACCCCGCCAAGCACTGGGTCACCACACAGGAGCGGCTGAACAAGGCCATCGAGGCCATCGAGGCCGAGCTAGAGCAACGCCTGGAGACGCTGAACAGCGAGGGCAAACTGTTGGAGGCGGCGCGCCTGAAGCAGCGCACAAACTTCGACATGGAAATGATGCGCGAGACCGGCTTCTGCTCAGGCGTCGAGAACTATTCACGACACCTGGCAGGCCGGGGAGCCGGCGAGCAACCCTGGACGCTGATGGACTACCTGCCCAATGACTTCCTGCTAGTGGTGGACGAGTCGCACGTCGCGCTGCCACAGGTGCGCGGCATGTTCGCCGGCGACCGCTCGCGCAAGCAGGTGCTCGTCGACTACGGCTTCCGCCTGCCCTCGGCCATGGATAACCGCCCGCTGACATTCGCGGAGTTCGAGCGCCAGATCAACCAGGCCCTCTTTGTCACCGCCACGCCCGGACCCTACGAATACGAGCACAGCGACGCAGTTGTGGAGCAAGTCATTCGCCCGACCGGCCTGATCGACCCGGAGATCAGCGTGCGCCCCACCAGGGGCCAGATCGACGACCTGCTGGCCGAGATCCGCGCCCGCGTCGAGAAGAAACAACGCGTGCTGGTCACCACCCTCACCAAGAAGATGGCCGAAGACCTGGCTGACTATATGCAAGAACTCAGCATCAAGGTCCACTACCTGCACTCAGAGATCGACACCATTGAGCGCGTGGAGATCCTGCGCGACCTGCGTCTGGGCGTCTATGACGTGGTTGTGGGCATTAACCTCCTGCGCGAGGGTCTCGACCTGCCGGAGGTCTCGCTGGTGGCCATTCTCGACGCCGATAAAGAGGGCTTCCTGCGCTCGGAAGGCTCGCTGATCCAGATGATCGGACGCGCCGCCCGTCACGTCGAAGGCAGCGTAATCATGTACGCCGACACTGTGACCAAATCCATGCGCCGCGCTATCGACGAGACCTATCGCCGCCGCAGCTTGCAGGTCTCCTTTAATGAGAGCCACAACATTACGCCTCGCGGCATCAAGAAGGATGTCAAGTCACTCTCCGAACGCATCAAGGCCATGAGCGGCAACAGCGGGGAGGCCGCCGACGGCAAAGCTGTCGCCGTGGCCCTGGCCGGTATCCCCCGCGAGGACGCCCTACGCCTGATCAAGGATCTCGAATCGCAGATGCGCGGCGCCGCCAAGCAACTCGACTTCGAGAAGGCCGCCCAGTTGCGCGACCAGATCATCGAGATACGCCGCTCGATGATCGAGTAGGGATGTGATTGATCACGTCCGCGTCCAACACAATCATTCGCGTCCGCCTCCTACGCCATTGATGGTCCTGGGCGCAATCATTCGCGTCCGGGGCCATTGATTCATCCTACAGGGGGCGTGCCGATATAAACATTCGCCCAATCATCAGGAAAGATGAACGGGAGCGAACCTAACACCATGCCCTGAACATGAGGTTGTATCAGCACATTGCCGGTCACCTGGAACATGGGCAGCCAGGCAACATCGTTGAGTAACTGCTGTTCAGCCTGCTGGTATGCTTGCAGGCGTGTGGTCGCGTTGGAATTGAGATCGGCGGCTTCTAGTTGCAGTTGAACATCCTGTTGCTGGGCCGCATCCGAGGAAGTGTTCTGGCCGTAGTTCGAGATGTTATAGGGAGAATTCTTGTCGAACTGGCGCGTCAATACATCGTGCAGGTCAGGATAATCAGCGGTAAAACTGTCAGCCCACATTTGCAGGCCATGACTATTGTGGGCCGAGTGGGAAACTTCGCTGGCGAACCTGTCACCATTCTTCACCGGGTCCGCGTGGACGTGGACGCCCAGAACACGCTGCCACCTTAGCAAATCAACGGTGACTTCGTTACCGCTTGCTTGCGAAGTGCTGTGATAGGTAAAAGTAATGGCAGGCAACTGCGCAAGGCTGCTATAGCCCTCTTCGGACATTCCTTGTTGGAGAAGCATAGCGGCTTTGGTAGGATCACCCAACGTGGAATATATGCCATCAGATCCATGGAGAAACGAGCCATAGTCCTCCATCCCGCGCGGAACCAGGGTATTTGTGGGGAGAACACTATCCTGCCAGACGGCATGAGCAAGCTCATCTCTGTTGAGCGCCAGCGCGAAGGCCTGGCGAATATGGATATTGTCGAACGGCTTCACCAGGAAATTCATGGCGTGATAGTAGGTCGTCAGTTGTGGAGCCTGGCGAAAATCACCGCGCCCCTTGTCCCGACTCACATCCGCCTGGGGAACAGGCGTCTCTTTAAGCCGTCCCGCCAGATAATCCTGGTAGGCAATTTCCACACTCTTATAGAACGGGACAACAACCCGGAGCAATTGAGCATGGCGACCATAGTAGTTAGGATTATTTACAAAGGTGAGACCGCTCCCAGGTGTATAACTCTGGACTTTAAAAGGCCCATCTCCACCGCCCTCGTCTAGATGATTTATGAAATTTTTCCCGTACTTTGTGATCAGGCTTTGCTCCACAACATAGGAGCAGGGCCAGGCCAGCGCGCTGAGAAAGTATTGTGCCGGCGAGGTGAGCGCGATGGAGACGGTAGCCAGGTCGGGCGTCGTGATGCTATCGCCGATAAGGGTCGAGATGCGCCCGGCGTGGAACCTGGCGGCATCCTTGATCATCCCCAGATAGGTCAGGTTGCGCGCCGATTTGATGGTCGGAGCGAGGGCGCGATTGATGCTGTAGGCTACATCGGCGGAAGTGAGCGGCATACCATCGCTGAACTTCAGGTTTGGATGCAGGTGAAAGGTCCAGTGCAAACCATCAGATGACACACTCCAGGAAGCGATCAGTTCTGAGGTAACCTGTAACTTCGCATTCAAGCCCACCAGGCCAGTGTAAAGCATTGCCACCACCTTGAGCGATTGCGGGTCGGAGGCAAGGGCCGGGTCGAGCGTCGCGATATCACCCGTGGCGCTGATGACAGGCATATGATATACCTGCCTATCGGGATGCTGGTAGGATATAGGGCCAGGTTCAGGATGAAGCGGTAGGCGCAATACAAATGAACAGAGGCCCACGATCATCAGCATCGTGAAAGCCGCCAGAACTGCGCGCTGCACCATGCGGCGTGCAGGCACAAAACGCTTGCGCGCAGGCGACGCGGGTGGTACAGGAGGACTCGCGACGTGAACCGCCGCGTTCGCTCCATAGGAGGCATAGACGGCGAGCCGCTGCTTCGCCTGCAAGCGGCGCGCGATCTGTTGCAGCGTCTCTTTGACGACGCCGATACTGGCCGGACGCTCGCTGGCATCGAGGCTGAGCATCTGCTCAATGAGCGCATCAAGTTCAATTGACAGCGACGCATCACTTGCACGCAACGGTGCGAAGTGAAACGGGTTGTCCATAGGATCGCTGCCCGTCAGCAGGTGATGAAGCAGGGCACCCAGGCTGTAGATATCCGAGCGCGGGGTGGTCTGCGCCTTGCCGTACTGCTCCGGAGCGGCATAGCCTGGGGAGCCAAGCACGATGGTATCGCGCGCCTGGCCCAGTTTGAAGTGGCGCGCAATGCCGAAATCAATCAGGTAGATGTGACCATCCGGCATGCGCAGGACGTTGGATGGCTTGATATCGCGAAATACGATGGGCGGATGGCGCGTATGCAGGTAGTCGAGCACAGTGCAAAGCTGGATACCGATATTGAGCACATCTTGCAGCGGCGCTCCATATAGCGAGGTGGAATTACGTACAGCAGCCCGGCTGAGATACGCCTCCAGCGTTTCACCTCCGATAAATTCCATCACCAGGTACCAGTGCTCAGTATCGGTAAAGTGATCGTATACATGAGGCAGGTGGGCATGATCCAGGCTGCTGAGCATCATTACTTCGCGGTTGAAGGTATCGGTGGCCTCAATTACCTCACGTGGCTTGAGGCCCCGCAGGTGGATCGCCTTGATAGCAACCGGCCGGTCATTCTCTTGGATATCCCTGGCCTTGTAGACGGCGCCAAAGCCGCCGCTACCAACCTGGCTCAAGATACGATAGCGCCCCTTGAAGAGGTTGCCAGGGATAAACTGATCGGGATCAATATAGTTGGCGGCGGCGGCATCGTCCGGCAGCGGTGCCCCACAGGCAAAGCAGGATACGCCCTGCGCCTGATTCAGGGCGCCACAGTCGATACAGAAGACCTCGATACTATGCATAGCCTGGTCCATCTTTTTTCGCTTTCACAGACCCACACGCCTATATCCTCGCTGGAAGATGCGCTAGCATCCCATAATGTAGGAAGATGCATTCAGTTCACTCTGTGTATATACGTCGCAGGTTAACGAAAAATCTCTCATTATGTATAGGGACAAGAATATCATGGCTATAGGAATTAGCCTATATAGCGATCGAAAGATGTATAATAACTGGCATGAACGAAGCAACCATGCTGACAGATCTCGTCGTGCAAAGCTATGGCATACAAGCGACATCCTTAATCTCTCTTTTTAGCTCCACAGGCAAGCGCATTTACAGCGTGGAACAGCCCGGAGGAGAGCGATGGGTGCTGCGAGCATATCATCAAGCTGACAGCAATACCGCCAACCCGCATGATCTCGCGACACTTTTGCTATTCCTCGAACGGCACGGGTACCCGGCGGAACGCGTGGTGCGGGATCTACACAACGAATCCCTGGTTATTCATGATGGCTGGCAGTTGCTTATGACGACCTTTATCGCTGGCTCGGAGGCTGACAACGCGCCCGCTACCCTCCAGCAACTCGGTGCGCTACTTGGGCGCTTGCACTCGCTGAAACCAGCGACCTCGCCTGCGTTGCCCGTAGCGGAGATGTTGCCGGCGCCGGAACTGGCGTATGCGCTCTCACAGCTTACCGAGGTCGCGCAGCAGATTCCGCAGGACCTCGTGCCACGCTACCAGATGCTCGTAGAGGCGATACACAGCATTGATCGCTGCGAGGGCCTGCCCACGGTCATCATCCACAACGATTGCCACCTCGTTAACGTCGTGCGCACACCTACGGGGAAGATGCTTCTGATCGATTGGGAAGGGGCCGGGCTGGGAGCAGCGGTGATTGATGTAGGGTTCCTGCTGGTCTCCAGCCAGCCCTTCTCGTTAGCAATAGGAGAGAGTCGCCTCGACGCCGAGCGGATCAACGCGGTCATCGATGGCTATTGCCAGCACCACATTCTGACTCCAGTTGAACTGGACCGCCTGCCCGACAGCATCCTTTTCCGCCCGCTTGTCTACGGGGCCTGTAGCTTTGCGCGTGCGATTGCCGAGCAGCGACCTGAATATCCCTCGGAAACGCGCTGGTGGTGGACACGCTACACGGCGGCCGAAGGGATCGCGAAGCTGGCACGCGAGCGCTTTGAACTGTACCTCTAACCATCTCTCCATAGTGGTAAAATACAGACATTGGCGCGCATACAATCATCACTTCGCAAGACTCACTCGCCCTTCGTAGCTGCGCGATTTTATCGCGCGTAGGCTACCATGTCGTTGGGCCAGCTCCGGCGCGATAAATCGCGCAACTACGAAGGATGAGCGAGCCTTATAGGATGAGTGATTTGCCCGATACAGAAAGGATAACACCGTTCATGACCCATCATGACCAGCACATAGCACACAACCACGATCACCCCACGCAGAGCGAGTATCTGAGCGGCCCACAGATTCTGCCGCACCGGGTGCGACCGGATATGACGGTGGCGGAACTGCTCGATGAACAATTCCAGGCCTACAATGCGGCGCGACTGCACGAGGCGGCGCAGTTGTACGTTGAAGAGATGCTCGCGCCTGGCAACGATGTCACGATTGGCCTCACGATGGCGGGCGCGCTGACGCCGGCCGGCCTGGGCGGCTGCGTCATCACGCTGATGGAGTACGGCTTCGTCGATTTCATCATCAGCACCGGCGCTAACCTGTATCACGATATCCATCACGCACTGGCGATGGCGCTGCACCAGGGCGACTTCCGGCTGGATGATACCAAACTACAGGAAGAGGGCGTCATTCGCATCTACGACATTCTCTTCGAAGACAAGGTGCTGCTCGATACCGACGCCTTTGTGCGCGAGTGCTTGAAGAGCCTGCCGGAGCGGCCCATCTCAACGTCAGAGCTGCATCATCACCTGGGCATGCAACTGCTCAAAGCCGGAGTACGGCCGGAATACTCGGTGCTGGCCCAGGCGGCGGCCTGGAATGTGCCGATCTATACCTCGTCGCCCGGCGATTCGTCGATAGGCATGAATGTAGCCCGCAACGCGCTGGATGGCAGCCAGCTCACGCTTGATCCTCTGGCCGATGTCAACGAGACAACGGCGATCGTGCATCACGCCACGCGCAACGGTGTGATTATCCTGGGCGGGGGTAGC
>JBDTHH010000794.1:0-2856 GCA_039937055.1 Ktedonobacteraceae bacterium
GCTGCTTTCGATGCTTGAGCAATATAATATGCGATTGACTTTTCAGCTTCAACATGAGTGAGTATGCCTTGCTGCTCCAGTTCTTGTACTGTCATGATGCTCTGCTTTATCTTAATGATACCAGGGATAGTATCGTTGGCCTGAGCAAAAGCCACGTGTGTCATGAGTATAAATATAGCAATGCTCATGCTGAATATCATCACCAGCCTTCGCACCATGGCGTCTCTCCTTTTGCTTGAGAATTGAGGAATCATATCAAATCCTGATGATCACTGTACATTTAATCGTGCTGAGAAGCCAACTCGCTGTCACGCGAAAGTATACTGATTAACCGGATTTGATATCACTTACGAGACACTGCACATGGACCATGTAGACAATGATCTGATGTGTTGGAAGCAGCATAGCTGAGATGTAGTGGATAGGCTATGGGTCATTTGACCCATTTATTGCAGGAGGAAGTTATTTTTAACAAGCCCTTAGAGCGGCGTGGTGTACCATTCCGATGCCAGGCTCAGGCCCACCTGCGCAAGCATTGCGCGCTTAGGCTGATCCAGGTCGGCGCACACAACCACGATCTGTGCTGCCCCGCGCTGCTTGGCCTCGTGCATCACCTGCTCTAACAGGAGGCGACCGGTGATCTCCCAATCTTTATGGTTGGCAACGGTGAAGTCGTCCACGCGACAGGTCGGCCCCGACACATCGTACACAGGTGGTGCCGGGACAAAATCCGCGATGATGAAGCCATCAACCTCCCCATCTTGTTCGTGGACAAGCGCGATAACATCGTCTCTTGTCACTAACCGCTCTATCCAGGGAAGATGCTTTGCGCGTGAGTCTGCCGCCTTGTGCCAGAAAACGGGTTGGTAGCTCTCATACTCGACGCGTTTCTGCTCGGAGAGATCGACCATCGCAGGTACATCGGCTGTGCTGGCTTTTCTGATTGTATCGGTCATAGGATATTTCTCTTTACATCCATTGCTTACCTCGTGCTCTGCACGACTTTCAAGGAGGTTATCTCTGTCTCCCAGGCTGGCAGCGCACGCGCCGCCCGTTCCCCATCGAGGATCGCGTGCTCCACGCGGCGCGGGGCCAGGCAATCGCCGATGCAGTAGAGCTGCTTGACCTTGCCTTGAAGTTGCTGGTACAGGTCATCGTTGACTACCTGGGGCGTGACCAGCACGGCGAGGGCTACATCGGTGAGCTGGCGTGGCTGGCCGGTGTAGTTGTTGATGATCGTCGCGCCATGCGGTTCGAGGCTGGCGAGGAAGTAGTTGGCCGTCATACGCGCGCCCCTGGCGAGCATGCGCCGGTACCATAGCTCGATGTCGAGTGTGATACTGAGGTCGCCGCCGGCGAAGAATTGTGGGGTCACTACCTCGACGAGGCAGCCGCGCTCCGCCAGCAGTTCGGCGACGCTGGTGGCCTGGTGAAAGCCGATCTGGTCGTACACCAGCACATATTCCCCCGCCTGGGCGCTTTTCTCACCCTGGAGCACCTGCCAGACCGTCGCGACATGCGGCAGATCGGCGCCGGGTACGGGAGGTAGGCTGGGCCGCGAGCCGGTGGCGATAATCACGGCGTCGGGCCGCTCACGCTCGATGAACTCGGCGGTGACCTCGCTCCCCAGGCATACCTCGACTCCTGCCTCCTGGATATCGCGCTGCAAGTTGCGTGCCGCATCCCCAAATTCAACGCGGCCGGGTACGCGTACAATCAGGTTGATCTGCCCCCCCAGCTCGGGTTCTTTCTCATAGAGCCTGACGCGATAGCCACGTTGTGCCGCCACCTTCGCCGCCTGCATGCCCCCTGGTCCACCGCCCACGACCAGCACGCTGGGGCGGCGAGTCGCTGATCGCCTGCTGGCAGCGGGGGGAATAGGTGGGAAGAGCAGCTCGTTGCCGGTGGCGGGCGTCTGGATACAGCCCAGGCTCAGGTTGAGGCCCATGCGCCCGATGCAGTACTGGTTGCAGGAGATGCATAGCCGTATGGACTCCGTGCGCCCCTCGCGCGCCTTGCGACTGAAGGCCGGGTCGCAGATCTGGCCACGCACAACGTCCACCATGTCGGCCAGCCCTTCGCGCAGGATACGCTCGGCCTGCACGGGGTCCTTGATGCGCCCCGTGCAGAAGACCGGCAGTTTGACCGTCTCGCGGATGCCGGCGGAGACGAACAACTGGTAGCCGGGTGGTGTATGCATGGAGCCTTCTACCATATAGAGGTTGTGGAATTCGCCGATGCTGGTGTTGATGAAGTCGAGATGTCCGGTCGCTTCCAGGAGGCGGGCGATCTCGCGCACGTCATCGAGCGTCAGCCCGGCGGGGATCAATTCGTCGCCGCAGAGGCGGATGCCAAGCGTGAAGTCGCGCCCAACCTCGGCGCGCACGGCGGTGATGACCTCCAGGGCGAAGCGCATGCGATTGGCCAGCGACCCGCCGTAGCTATCGCTGCGCCGGTTATAGTATGGCGAGAAGAACTGGCGCATCAGCGAACTGTGGGAAGATTGCAGTTCCGCGCCATCGAAGCCGCCCTCACGTACATGGCGGGCCACCAGGGCATAGCCGCGCACAATCTCGGCGATCTCCTCCGGCTCAAGCTCCTTACACATCTCGCGGTGAATAGGATCGACCATAGGCGAGGGACCGACCACCGGGCGGCGTGAGTACATACTGCTGGCCTGCATGCCGTTATGGTTGAGCTGCGCGAAGATGCGTGTCTCCTGGTCGTGGACCGCGCGCGTCATGCGCCGGTAGCCAGGCACAACGCGGGGATCGAAGCCGTGGATGAGCTTCTGATAGGCCCAGTCGCTGGCGTGGACCGATTGCTCCTCGGTAATGATCAATCCGCAGCCGCCCC
>JBDTHH010000795.1:0-8247 GCA_039937055.1 Ktedonobacteraceae bacterium
TAGCTGGCAGATCTCCATGCTGGCCTTCACACTGCCAACGCTGATCGCCGCGCTCGCCATGTGGCGTTTCCTGCCGGAGACCAATAGCAAGCTAAAGACCCGCCAGGGAGAGGCACATCCACGACCCGGCGATTTCCTGCGCCAGACGCTGCGCGATATGTGGCTGCACCTGCACAACCGGCGTCTGGGGGGCGCGTTTATCATCGGCTTCACACTCTTTTTTGGCTTCATCGGCACCTTCACCTACCTGCCTTACTACCTGACGGGACCGCATTTCAGGCTCTCTACCATCAGCTTAGGCCTGGTCTACCTGCTCTGGCTCACAGGCGTTCTATCGCCTGTGGCCGGCAGCATAGCGGAACGTATCGGTTCGCGCCGCGCCATCGCCTTCACTATGGGGCTGGCGGCCTGTGGGCTGCTGACGACGCTTATTCCCTCGCTGCCGGTGGTCATTGTGGGCCTGGGTATGCTGGCCGTGGGTATGTTCTGCACGGTCCCGGCAGTGAACCTGTACCTGGGCGAACAGGCCGCGACCGCCAGGGGTACGGCCGCCTCGATGTATCTCTCGCTCTACTATTTCGGTGGCAGCTTCGGCGCCGTTCTACCAGGAATAACGTTCTTATGGGCGGGCTGGCTGGGCGTCGTGTTCCTCTGCCTGGGCATGGTGCTGATTGCCCTGGCCTCTGACGCGATTCTTTGCTAAGCTCTCCTGCCGGTCTTACAAGGTCAATGACATTGCCAGGTGGAAAAGCTGATCTGCCAGCGATGCTATCAATTGGTGGTGCGCAAGACACGTACGCCATGGTAGCGGAATAGCCTGTTCCCCGTAGAAGGCACCCGCGAGTTGACCATAGACAGCCCCTGTTGTATCGGCATCGTTACCCAGGTTGACCGCTAACAGGCACCCTTCGCGAAAGGTATCGCTATGGGAAAAGGCCCACAGCGCGGCTTCCAATGATTTGACGACATAGCCTGAGCCTTGAATCTCAGGAGGGTGGCGCCGCTTGAATGAGCCGGCGGCAACTTCAGCAATCTCCGGCACCAGCGGATGCTCCTGCCAGTAGTTAGGAACGGGACTATAGGATGGAGAGAGTAAAATTTCTTTGCTCTCTCCATTCAGCGCTCCCACAATGAGCGCACCTAGATAACGGCAGGCATCGATGGCTGCCGCCGCGCCATGGGTCGTGCGGGAGCTCTCGCCAGATTTTTCAATGGCTTCACGAGAATGGCGCGCATAGAACAGAGGGACCGGAGCCAGCCGCATGATCGACCCATTGCCCGCCGTGCCTGGGTCCGTTGGGCCAGCAAATGGCTCGCCGCTGTGCTCAAACTGGCGCAAGGCTGAAGAGACGGTGCCACCGATATCAAAGCATCTCCCATTGCTTGCCATATAGCCGTCATTCCGCCAGCGAATGTAGCGCTGGATCTGGTCTAGAGCATTGAAGCCCTTGTGTTCCACCAAACTAGCCGCAAGGCAGAGAGCCATAGAGGTATCATCGGTCCATTCACCCGATCTGAGGCGAAATGGACCGCCTCCCATCATGTCGTCAATTGGCGTGAATGAGCCTGGCGGTGTAAACTCCAGGGTTGTACCTACCGCATCACCGGCAGCCAGCCCCAACAGGCTGCCACGGTAGCGCTCGCTGAGTTCCATGTCGTTTCCCCTCCTTCTCACTTCAGGCGCAGAGGCTGCGGGAAGCATTCTTTGCAGTTGCCAATAACATCATTTCCCTGACAAGACAATGTATCTGTACATAGAAGATACTACCACATGCAGATGGCAACACCTATTGAAGGTGTTGACCATGCTGAAACACCGATCCTGGTTACCCTATCGCTTCCGCCCTCTCATGGGATACAATAAGCAAGGAACAATCTGTTTGAAGCACGAAGGAGTGTCTTTTTATGACAACAACTGCTGAAAATGTAACGTCACGCGCACGCACGCCTTTTAAAAACGCCTCCCTTACCGATTTTACGCAGCCTGAACAGCGCCAGGCTCAGATGCAGGCGCTGGAGCAGGTGAAGGGCGAACTGGGGCGCACCTATCCGCTGATTATTGGCGGTCAGAAGATCAACAGCAAGGACACGTTCGCCTCTATCAACCCGGCGCGTCCCGATGAGGTCATCGGCTATTTTGCTCGCGCCACCGTGGAGCAGGTCAACGAAGCGGTGCAGGCGGCCAGCAGCGCTTTTGCATCCTGGAAGCGCGTTCCGGCTGAAGAGCGGGCAGGCTACATCTTTGCCGCCGCCGATCTGCTGAAGCAGCGCCGTTTTTACTATAACGCCTGGATGATCTACGAGGTGGGCAAAAGCTGGGCCGAGGCAGATGGCGATACCGCGGAGGCTATCGACTTCCTGGAGTTCTACGCGCGCGAGATGATCCGCCTGGCCGGCGATCACGAGCTGACGCGCATCGAGGGCGAAGAGAACGAACTGGTGTACATCCCCCTGGGCGTGGGCGCCGTCATCCCACCCTGGAACTTCCCCGGCGCCATTACTATCGGCATGACCAGCGCCTCTATCGTCACCGGCAACACTGTTGTGCTCAAGCCTGCCAGCACCTCGCCGATGATCGCGGCACAATTTGTGCGCATCCTGGAAGAGGTGGGCCTGCCCGGTGGCGTGGTGAACTTCCTCACCGGCTCAGGGTCCACCATCGGCGATACGCTGATCGAGCATCCCCAGGTGCGTTTTATCGCCTTCACAGGATCGCGCGAAGTGGGCCTGCGTATCCACGAGCGCGCGGCCAAACACCAGAAAGGCCAGCTCTGGCTGAAGCGCACGATCCTGGAGATGGGCGGCAAAGACGCTGTGGTGGTCGATGAGACCGCCGACCTGAATGCCGCTGCCGATGGCATCGTCTCCTCGGCCTTTGGCTTCCAGGGACAGAAGTGCTCCGCCGGCTCGCGCGCCATTATCGTCGAGCAGGTATACGATCAGGTACTACAAAAGGTCATCGAGAAGACCAAAAAGCTGACCCTTGGCGATGTCACGCAGCCGGAGACGTATATGGGGCCGGTCATCGACGAGAACGCGATGAAGAAGATCAGGGACTACATCGAGGTTGGCAAGGGCGAAGGACGACTGGTAGCCGGCGGAGGCCATCGCGACCCAGGCTACTTTATCGAACCCACGATTTTCGCCGATGTAGACCCGCACGCGCGCATTGCGCAGGAAGAGATCTTCGGGCCAGTGCTCACGGTGATCAAAGCCAGAGACTTCGATGACGCGCTACATATCGCCAACGACACGGAGTACGGTCTGACGGGTTCACTCTATTCAAACGAGCCGGAGCGCATTGAGCGCGCCAAAGAGGAGTACCACGTCGGCAACCTGTACTTCAATCGCAAATGCACTGGCGCGTTTGTCGGTGTGCATCCATTTGGTGGCTTTAATATGTCTGGCACCGACTCCAAGGCCGGCGGCCAGGATTATCTCCTGCTGTTCACCCAGGCCAAAGCCATCTCGACCAAGAATGTGAAATAGGGGGGAGTTCCCATTGCCTGCTGTCACCCAACTCACCCCAGGAACATGGCAGATTTCGCTGCCATTTCTGGGGGAACAAGATATCATTGGCTCCTACCTGATCGCCGGGGGGAACGAGATTGCGATTATCGATCCCGGCCCGGAGAGCATGATGGAGCATTTGCTGGCGGCGATTAAAGAGGCTGGCTTCGAGCCGCGCAGCGTCACGCATGTTCTCACGACACATGTTCACCTGGATCACGCGGGGGCAGCCGGGTCATTGATGCGTCACCTGCCCGAAGCGCAGGTCTATGCCCATAGCAAGGGGGCGCCGCACCTGCTGGATACCTCAAAGGTGGTGGCCAGCGCGGCGCGCATCTATGGCGAGCGTATGCAGTCGCTGTGGGGTAAGATCGAGTCGGTGCCGCAGGAACGCCTGCACGTGATGGAGGGCGGCGATATCCTGAATATCGCGGGCCGGCGCCTGGAGGTCCACTACACCCCCGGCCACGCGGTCCACCACGTGATCTTTTTCGATGCACACTCCGGCGAACTCTTCGCGGGAGACGTAGCAGGTGTGCGCCTGCAAGGCATCGACTATGTGCGGCCGCCGACCCCGCCCCCCGATCTCGACCTCGAAGCCTGGTCCGAGAGCATCAGCCTGCTCAACCGGCTGCGACCCGATGTGCTCTACCTTGGGCATTTTGGGCCATCGAGAAACATCCAGCAGCACTTCACACGCTTACGCGAAAAGCTGGGCGCTTGGGGAGACCTGGTGCTGACGGCGATGCGCGAGGGCAAGAGCGAAGAAGAGATCACCACCCTGCTCATCGACAAGACCAGGGCAGAACTGCTCAGGGTCGCACGCGATGAACACGCTATCGAGCGCTACGAGATCGCCACGAACTACGCGATGACCGTTCAAGGCTACATTCGATACTGGCGGAAGAGGCATCCAGAGCGACTGGCGTTGGTATAGCATCTAGAGTAACAGTGAGATTGGATGCGGATGAGATCTGCGTCCAATCTCCTGGGGCCTCACTCGTCGCTATGCATCAAATCATGCAGCGAGAGTGTCGGAATCTATCCGGCCTCTCAATCGTCGAGTGCAGCATTTTCACCATACTGGGCGAAATTTCTGTGGCAATGTCCCATCATTCGCCACAGTGACAAGCTGGCGCAAGTCGGCCCGTAGCTCTCCCATGCGCCTGACACCAATGATCGCCGTCCATTGTGCCTCCAGATGTGACAGGATCGCCTCAGCTTCTCGAACACAACTCCAACCGCGCTCTGTGAGGATAATAATCTTCCCACGCTTGTCCGAAGGGTGTGGTTGGCGCATGACGTACCCACGCTGTTCGAGATAATCTACCATCTCGCTGGCAGCTTGTTTCGTGATGTCCAAAAATTCTGCAAGTTCGTTCCCAGTCGCACCATGCGGCGCGATCCGTTGAAACGCGAAACCGTGTGCAGGACGCACATCATCGTAGCCGAGTGCGGTCATGTGTTTGTGCAAGTGATCTATCACTGTCCGAGAACCAAGCAGAAGTAGGAACGCGAGATCGTAATCAGGTATGGCTTCCATCAGCACATTTCCTCTTGTTAGCGTCAAAATTAGTCAATCTACTTGACTACTTGTCAAAAATGCCGTATACTGGCTAAGTAGTCAAACTACTTGACTATTATACAGCAGTTTCTCTCAAAGTGAAACAGTTCTTGAGTTACCACAGGAGGGTACAATGTCTATCAACGGGAATAAAGATGTGGTTCTACGGTTCATCAATGAGTTCTGGAACGGGAACAACCCTGATGTGCTTAATGAAATCCTTGATCCAGCCTACTACGATTATTCTTTTGAGCCACGCAATCGTGAGGGACTTGAGCGCACATTGGCGATTACCAGTGCCGCCTTTCCCGGTCATGAGACGATCATCCAAGAGATCGTCGGCGAAGGCGACACGGTTGCGGTTTGTGAGACGTTCCGCGGGACGCATTCGGGGCCATTTCGCGGCTTCCCTGCATCTGGCAAACATTTTGAAGTTGGTCGTTATCACTTCTTCGAGGTCAAGGGCGGCAAGATCACCTCGCAGCGGGGATTAATTGATCTGCCAAGCCTGCTTCGACAGATTGGCATGAGTGACTAATCTTCCGCACGTCCGCATCTGGCGGCAATATCGGCAGAAAAGCAAGGTACCAATTTTCTCTGACAGAAGAGTATCTTGCTTCTCCGCCGCCGATTTCCCTCTCGTCTCCTACGAAACAGAAAGAAACAATTACAGTTTTCATCTTTGGATGTGCTGGCCTCGTGTAGTCAATCAAAATGGGCACGCTGATCCCCGTGCCATACACGAAAGGCTTCAGGGATGCGTCGTACATGCCCAGGGTCAAGATCGGCAGGCAAGGCACCCTCAGCAAACCAGTCTATCTCCTGTACTTCGTTAACATGTGAGGGCGGATCGATTCTCTCAATATGCAGAAGTGGACGACACAGAAACAGAAAATTATAGAGGTGATGCTGCTCACCTATCTGCCATAGCCGGGAGTCAAACGTTCCAACAAGCGCAACCGGTTCGCATGCGAAGCCAGTCTCTTCTAGCACTTCACGCACCACTCCCTCAGCGGGCGTTTCTCCCACGTCCAACGCTCCGCCTGGCATAGCCCACAGGCCATTATCGGCACGGCGAATGAGCAGTATTCTGCCATGCTCATCAATCACTGCTCCATCGCCGACCGGAAAAGGAGACGGCAGGGAGAAGAGGGTAGTACGTAGTGGCTCGATCTCCTCCGGTGTTTGACTCGAAGCCGTTGCCATCATTGCTAGTGCAACATCCTGAATTCTTCGGTACCGTTCCTGGTCATAGATATTAGTGGCAAAATGAAGACCCATCGCCGAACAATCGCGCAAGGTATCTGCCCACAATGCTAGCTTCTGGGCCAATGTGCCTGGCAACTCTTTTTGTATGTTGTCGTCCTTCAAGGTGATATACTCTCCTTGCTACTATAATCGTTTCTGCATTGTGTATTATAGCAAACGCAAAGGAGTATTTTATGCGCTATGCTCTGTCATTGCCAAATGCGGGCGTCTATGGCGACGCTCGTGTGCTAGCCGATCTTGCTCGTCTGGCAGAGGAGGCTGGCTGGGACGGCTTTTTTCTATGGGACACGCTCCACTACAACGCTGAAGATGGCGCGGTATGTGACCCATGGCTGGCATTAGCCGCGATTGCCATGCGGACTGAGCGCATCAAAATCGGGACTATGGTGGCGGCTCCGACACGGCGCCGGCCCTGGAAAATGGCTCGCGAAACCGTTACCCTGGACCATCTATCCAACGGGCGCCTCATCCTGGGGGTCGGCGCAGGCGATGGAAGTGATAAGGGCTTTACGCATTTTGGAGAAGAGACGAATGCGAAAAAGAAGGCTGAACTCCTTGATGAAAGTTTAGCCATTCTCCGGGGCCTGTGGAGCGGCAAACCTTTCAGCTATAGTGGCGAGCACTATCACGTCAGCGAAATTACCTTTTGGCCGCCGCCAATCCAGACGCCCGGCATCCCTATCTGGATAAGTGGCACCTGGCCGAGAAGGGGACCAATGCTCAGAGCAGCACATGGGGATGGGGTTAATGCCTTCACATTTCGGAGTGATGGGACCGCTGCGGATCTCACGCCTGCTGAGATCCGCCAGCTCAAGACATTTATGGATCAGAACCGCAGCGTTACCTCGCCATTTGACATTGTGACAGGAGCACAGGTCTTTGATGCGCTTCATGACGAGCAAGCACAGGCAATGCTTAGAGCCTATGCCGAAGCTGGAGCAACCTGGTGCCTGGAGGGTATCTGGCCCCAGAGAGATTTCGATAGCTTGCGCGCATCCATCCAACAGGGTCCGCCACGTATAGAATAACTGACTCTCAGCCAGCCGGGCTGAGCGACGTGCGCAGAAGGTATACGACCGCCTCGGTGAATTCAATCCACTTCTTCAGGCGCATGCCTTTGCCATCGGTGAGATCTGGTACCTCCTCCCGCAGTGGTGACGCGTGGATAAAGCCAGCGCGACAGGGTAACTGCTGCATGGCTATATGATGGAGAGTAGTGTACATAACATAATTGCAGAGGAACTCGCCGGCTGAGTCTGAGGCAGCGACCTGAAACTTGACGTTGGAGAGCAGCTCCACGATCTCAGGCACTGGCAGCGTGGCAAGATACGTCTCAGGGCCACCAGCAACTACCGGCTGGCCCTGGGGATCATAGCCATCGTTATCGCCACCCGCAGGAGCAACACAGCGGTTCACGGCGACGCGCTCAACTCGCACACCCACAGGATCGCCCTGCCCAAGATTGAGCACGACATCCGGTCGCAGCGCATCGATGGCGGCGATCAGCGGGGCGGAGGCGCGCTTGAAGGATACTGGCAGCACCAGGCCAGTGATCTCCATATCGATAATCGTCGCGCCGTCCAGGTGACGCGCCACCTCGCCGCTGGGGTTGCGCTGCCAGCGACCGAAGGGTTCAAAACCCGTAAGCAGGACCTTCATGGAAGCCTCCAATCCTAGCCTCTGTTGATGAGCAACCGATCGTCTATTCGGAAAACGCCCAGGCTAATTAACGTCGGGCCGAGATCGCCCAGCGCTTGAATAACGAGTCTATGGGCCTCCAACTCGCCGATGATCGGTGAGCAAAAATACTGGCAGGTAGCTATCAAAGCGGCAAATCCTTCGAGGAGGGCCGCGCGAGGTAGGCGATCAAGCTGTGAATTATCCTTGACGTGCAGGTAGCCACC
>JBDTHH010000796.1:0-3066 GCA_039937055.1 Ktedonobacteraceae bacterium
GCCGCGCACCACCAGTTGTATGGTCCCTGCATGACCGTCTCCACCGGCTGCTCGGCGGGCGCGGACGCCATCGGGCAGGCCTACTGGTGCATCCAGGAGGGGCGCGCCGACCGCATGCTTGCCGGCGGCTCCGACTCGGCCATCAATGGTGGCGGCATCAATGTCTTCTGCGTGATGCGCGCGCTGAGCACGCGCAACGACGAGCCGGAGCGTGCATCTCGCCCTTACGACGCTGGCCGCGACGGCTTTGTGATGGCGGAGGGCGCGGGCGTCCTGCTGTTGGAGGAGCGCGAACTGGCCCTGGCGCGTCACGCGCCTATCTACGCCGAGATCATCGCCTTCAGTTCCAACAGCAACGCGTACCACATGACGGCGCTGCCAGATGACGGCGCGCCGCTCCAGCATCTTCTCAGGCAGGCGCTGGAGGAAGCGCGGATCACCTCGCGGCAACTGGGCTATATCAACTCGCATGGTAGCTCGACGCCACCCAACGAAGCGGCGGAGACGGCGGCGTACAAGGCCATCTTCGGCGAGCAGGCGTACCACATACCCATCAGCGCCACAAAATCCATGATCGGCCATACGCAAGGCGCGGCCAGTGCTATCGAGACCATTGTCACGGCGCTCACGCTGGCGCGGCAAATTATCCCGCCTACCATTAACCAGGAAGAGGCGGACCCGCGCTGCGACCTGGATTATGTTCCCAATACCGCGCGTCATCTCCCACCTGTGGAAGCTGGCGAGGGACTGCCATCTTTGAGCGTAGCCCTGACGCATTCCAGTGGCTTCGGTGGGGTCAATACCGCGTTGGTCCTTGCGCATCCCGATTGGCATGACAGTCAGGAGGAGCAGTTGGCATATGCTGATGTGAATGGTGTAGCTCCCTGGGAGCTTGCTCTTCCGGCGAGGCAATGAGGCATGACAGAGAGAGTTGGCGAGCGGCGTGTCGTCATCACCGGCCTGGGGGTTGTGGCCCCCAATGGCATCGGCAAAGAGCGTTTCTGGCATGCGACAACGAAGGGCATCTCGGGTATTAAGCCTATCAAGCGCTTTACTAGCGCCGAACTGCCAATCCAGGTGGCCGGGGAGGTCAGCGATTTTGCGGCCGAGGACGTGATCGACCGCAAGCTGGCAAAGCGCAGTGATCGTATGACGCACTTTGCTCTTGCCGCTGTGCAGGAGGCCATGAGGGACGCGGGCATCGCGCTGGCGCGGGAGAATCCGCACCGTGTGGGAGCGGTGATTGCCAATACGTTTGGCGGCGTAGAGTATGTGCTGGAGCAGGTAGAGGCTCTACACGTGCGTGGACCGCGCTTTATGAGCGCGTACACGGCCATCGCCTGGTTGCAGGTAGCCAACGTGGGTCAGGTGTCTGTGCAGTACGGTATTCAGGGCTACTGTAAGACGCCGGTCAACGACACAGTTGGTGGGCTGGACGCGCTTGGCATGGCCTATAACGCCATCAAGCGTGGCGCCGCCGATGTTTTGATTACCGGGGGAAGCGAGGCCCTGCTGCATCCTTGCGTCTTGCTCGTCCTGGGTCACAGCGAACACTATGCTACGGGCGCCGATACCTGCGCCTATCGTCCGTTTGATCGGCGCGCCACAGGACTGGCACTTGCAGAAGGCGCGGGAATATGTATACTAGAAGAGTACGAGCATGCCAGGAGCCGCGACGCGCGCATCTATGGGGAGATCACCGGCTATGGGCAGAGCAACTCGGCCAACGGCACGGCCACACCCGTTGCCAGTGGGAAGCAGTATGCGCGTGCCATCAAGCTCGCGTTGCAAGAAGCGCTGCTGACTGTAGAGGATATTGGCTACATCAGCCTTGATGGACGCGCCGTACCTACCTGGGACCAGGACGAGGCCGCGGCGCTGCACCAGGTGTTTGGTCCCGCCATCGCGCACCTGCCGCTGAGTGTCCCGCGCACCATGCTCGGACACAGCTATGCCGCCGCCGGAGCGCTCGATGCCATCACTGCCCTGCTGGCTCTGCGGGATGGGATCATCCCGCCTACGATCAACTGCGGGGAGGTGGACCCACGCTATGGCCTGGCGAATCTTGTGCGCGACGAAGCGCGCGCGCTGCACACGGGTGCGCGCGCGGCACTCATCGGCGGCCGTAGCCTCGGCGGGGCCAATGTCGCGCTGGCCATTGCGCGACCCACGTAATTTACCGTAAGGACCCGATTTATCGCATCCGGCGCAATGTATTGCCTGGGCAGAGTAAAATCTGTAAACCCTTGAAATGCCTTCTAGGCGATAATATAAGGAGGAGACAGTATGATCCAATTAACCGTATTGTATGGACAGCCCCAGGACCCGGCCGCGTTTGATCGCCATTACCAGGAAACCCATGTTCATGTGGCGAGGAAGATGCCGGGGGTGAAGGGTTACACTATCAACAAACCGGCGTCACTCAATCCACAAGAGTCGTCGCCCTACTACTTGATTGCCGATCTCTATTTTGAGGATATGTTGGCCCTGCAAGCGGCCTTGCAATCGCCGGAAGGTCAGGCGGCGGCCGGAGATTTGCAGAATTTTGCGACTGGCGGCGCGCAGCTCCTGGTAGGCGAGATCCAGGTGTATGATCCGGTTTCCATTGGCGCATAGTTCGTGACTGGCGAGGCATTGTCGGCGGACAAGAGGAGCCGAAGCCACGCGTTGCGGGACGAGTTTGCTGTTATCGTTGTGGGAGCCGGGCCGACAGGGTTGATGGTAAGCAATCTGTTGGGGCTGGCCGGCATCGATACGCTGCTCATTGAGCGCAACGCGGGGTTGAGCGAGTGGCCCAAAGCCATCTCGATTGATGACGAGGGGCTGCGTACCTGCCAGGCGCTGGGTCTGGGGCGCGAGGTGCTGGCGAATGTCCTGCTGGATATCGGCGCGCGCTACGTCTCAGGGAAGCGGCTGCTTGTGCAGGTCACGCCGACCGGCAGGCGCAATGGCTACCCGCTCATCTCGACCTTCAACCAGCCTGAGTTTGAGGCAACGCTGCTCGCCGGCCTGCAACGCTTCGAGTGTGTCACCGCGCGTTTCCAGCACACGCTCGAAGCGTTGCAG
>JBDTHH010000797.1:0-4231 GCA_039937055.1 Ktedonobacteraceae bacterium
ATAAATCTCATAAAAATAATGCTATAAGCATAATTTTCTTGCTTGTATCAATGCTCTCGGCAATATATACTGAGAGAAAGTCGCTTGATGATAAACTACCCTCAACCGTAAGAGAGCAGTTGAAAAAAAGGGAATTTTTCGCATATGGAATGTATCGTTCGAGATGTTCCTCTCTTCTATGAAACCTATGGCACGGGTGTGCCCATCATTTTGCTCCATGGATATGGATCTGATCATCGCCTCATGAAGGGCTGCATGGAACCTCTTTTTGCCCAGCAGCCAGGATGGCAGCGCATCTATCTTGACCTACCGGGTATGGGACAAACACCCGGCAAGGAGCAGATCAAGAGCACAGATGACATGCTCAATATAGTAATAGCGTTTCTCGATGCGGTCATTCCTGGACAACATTTTCTTCTTGTAGGAGAATCGTATGGGGGATATCTTGCGAGAGGAGTCGCGCTCCGCAAGTTTGATCTCGTCGCAGGGATGGCACTCATTTGCCCAGCCATTATTGCAGAACGTTCTCGACGAACTGTCCCACCACGCACTGTAATTGTCGAGAAACCACATGTGTTGGCAATGCTCGCGCCAGCCGATGCAGAAGAATTCGGCTCGATCTCCGTCGTGCAGGACCGCTACAATTGGGAACGCTTTCGAGATGAGGTGCTCAGCGGGGCAAGCATTGCCGATGAACCGTTTCTCGCAAGGATCAGACAACACCTTGACTATTCGTTTGATGTCGACAGGTTGCCACAGCCTTTTGCCAGGCCAGTCGTGTTTCTCTTAGGACGACAAGATGCCTCGGTCGGCTACCAGGACGCCTGGCGCATTCTAGAAAACTATCCTCGCGCAACCTTTGCAATCCTGGACCGCGCCGGCCATAATTTGCAGATTGAGCAGCCTCAACTCTTCAATGCCCTGGTAGGCGAATGGCTGGATCGAGTACGGGAATCCATGCAGTCGTCCTCCCTCAATTAGATCAAAGGGCCGCCAACGTCGCCCCCCTGCCATTTCTATGCTATACTTTGTTCAACAATCGCTATATCCAGCAAAGCACACATAGGACCCACAGGAGGTAGAGCCAAGCATATGACCTCAAACATTGTTGAGACTCGTTATGGCAAAGTGCGTGGTACACAGGATGGCCCGGTCCAGGTCTGGAAAGGCATCCCTTTCGCGCGTCCGCCGGTGGGCGCGTTACGCTTCCGGCCACCGCAGCCACCTGAGCCGTGGAGCGAGGTGCGTGACGCCACAGAGTTCTCTCTCTCGTCACCCCAGGTAGCGATGCCGGGTATTTTCGGCTCTGAGCCGGTACCCGCCAGCGAGGATTGCCTCTATCTAAATATCTGGTCGCCTGCCGCAGACGGAGGGAAACGACCGGTACTGGTATGGATTCACGGGGGAGCCTTCGAGGGCGGCTCCGGCTCAACGCCCTGGTATGATGGTAGCGCATTCGCCCGCCACGGGGATGTCGTGGTGGTGACCATCAATTACCGCCTGGGCGCGCTCGGCTTCCTCTATCTGGCCGAGTCTGGCGGTGAGGCCTACGGGTCATCCGGCAATAACGGCATTCTTGACCAGGTAGCGGCGTTAGAATGGGTGCGTGATAACATTGCCGCCTTTGGAGGAGACCCGGCCCGCGTCACCGTTTTTGGCGAGTCTGCCGGGGCCATGAGTATCGGCACACTGTTGGCCATGCCCGCCGCGCGGGGCCTCTTCCAGCAGGCCATCCTGCAGAGCGGCGCGGCTCACAGCGTGATTGACCGCGAGAAAGCGACCAGGCGCGCGCAGAGGTTCATGGACTTTGCCGGCGCGGACAATGTAGCCACGCTGCTTGAGAAGCCGCTTGACGCGTTGCTGGATGCACAGTCCAAACTGATGAAATCGACGAGCGGCCTGGCCTTCATGCCTGTAGTAGATGGTGTTGTGCTGCCCCAGGCGCCTATCGAGGCCATCACCGCCGGCTCTGCCAGAGATGTGCGCGTGCTGATCGGCAGCAATCGCGACGAGTGGAAGCTGTTCACCCTGATGGATCACAGCCAGGCCGAGGTGAACGAGACAGAACTCAAGGCCACCTTTGGCGAGGGCGCCAGCGAGGCGCTCGCCACCTACAACGCCGCGCAGACCGAGACATCGGCCTCGACCGTCTGGGAGAGCATCATCACCGACCGCACGTTCCGCATCCCGGCACTGCGCGTGGCGGAGGCCCAGGTGCGGCAGGACGCGCCGGTCTGGGTGTATCGCTTCGACTGGCGCTCGCCGTCCTTCGGTGGTATGCTGGGAGCCGGTCATGCCCTGGAGATCGTGTTCGTCTGGGATAACCTCGATAAGCCTGGAGCAGAGTTCTTCACCGGCGACGCACCTACCCGCCAACCACTGGCAGAGCGTATGCACGCCGCCTGGATCGCTTTCGCGCGCGAGGGAGACCCCACTACGCCGCAATTGCCTCCCTGGCCCGCCTACAACCTGCAGGAACGCCCAACCATGGTCTTCGACGAGCAGTGCCAGGTGGAAAACGACCCCCAGGCCGCTGAACGCAAAGTGTGGGAGGGTGTGTTCTAAGCCTGCATGCTGCGTGGTACCTCCAGACGCATAGTACTTTTTGTCGTTTTTCACGCAAGACTTGTAAGCGGTTCGCGCTATGAGTAGAGTATGTGCAAATATTCATATGAGGATAGATACAACTATCGTCTGGAGGAGAGCCGCGAGATGGTCTCTGGTGTAGGGCAGAAACTGGGGAACTATCGACTGATCCAACTACTCGGCCAGGGGGGCTTCGCCTATGTGTACCTGGCCGAGCATATGTACCTCAAAACCCCTGCCGCCATCAAAATATTACAGCTACACCTGACCAGGAATGCTTTCGAGCAGTTTCTTGCCGAGGCGCGCACTATCGCGCGCCTCGCACATCCCCATATCGTGCAAGTGCTAGATTTCGGCATCGAGGAGAGCACACCCTACCTGGTGATGAGCTACGCGCCCTATGGCTCGCTGCGCCAGCGTCATCCTAAAGGCAGCGTGCTGGCGACGACCACGATCATCAGTTACGTCAAGCAAATAGCGCAGGCCTTGCAGTACGCCCATGATCGTGGGGTCATTCATCGCGACATGAAGCCGGAGAATATCCTGCTGGGGCCAGACCAGGCTCTGATGCTGGCCGACTTTGGCATCGCTATCAGCGAAGATGGCACGCCCGGCGTACCCGTGGATCGGGGATATACACTCATTGGGGTAGTCGGCACAACGACGTACATGGCCCCGGAGCAGTTTGATGGCAAGTCGTCCCAGATGAGCGACCAGTATGCCCTGGGTGTGGTTGTCTACGAGTGGCTCTGTGGCGCGCCGCCGTTTCGCGGCTCCAATATAGAGATCGCGCGCCAGCACATCCAGGAGCCTCATCCTTCGCTGTTGACGCGCGTCCCGACCCTGGCGCCGGCCATTGAGCAGGTAGTGATGAGGGCGCTGGCGAAAGACTCACGGGCGCGCTTCGCGTGTGTGCGAGATTTCGCCAGCGCTTTAGAAGCGGCCTGCACATCCGTCGTTTCAACGGGCGCCATGCATCACGCCCCTGCAGCGGCAGCCCTCTTCGTGCCAGCCATGCGCCCGCCCGCTCTGGTCCCAAATACACCTCCACTTGATCCCGAACTCGCCTGGCATGCCTCGGCCACGGTGGCTAACACCTTCGCTGGCAAGCGAGAGCCTGCCGCGCCCCACGCCGGCGCGTTGCACCGCGTTCAGGCGCCAGCGCTACCTCTTCAACTGCCTCCTGGCTCGCGGCGCCCTCTTTCAAGACGGCAGGTCGTCGCCGGCCTCTCCATTGCGGGTATAGCCGCGCTTGGCGCCGGGGGCATCTGGTCCGCGCTCTTGCATTCCCAGCAAGCAACACCTCTCCAGAGTCACCTTCCCGATTCCGACAGAGTGCAGCCTGTGGCTCTGCCCACCAGTCCTCCAACCATCACCACCATCGACACACGGCCAGCCATCACCGTCTGGAATAGCGGGCGCCTGGATATGTTTCTACGCGGCGCCGACAATGCTCTGTGGCACAGAACCTACGCCGGCTACTGGCAGGCCTGGGAGTCCTTAGGCGGCGTTCTCGCCTACGATCCCGCCGTCGCCTCCTGGGGGCCGGGACGCTTTGATGTCTTTGTGCGCGGCGCCGACAACACGCTCCTGCACAAATGGTACAATGGCGGGACCTGGAGCGACTGGGAGGTCCTGGGGAGCC
>JBDTHH010000798.1:0-3054 GCA_039937055.1 Ktedonobacteraceae bacterium
GCGACGCGTCTGGCCCCGGCTGATCCACCCCCGGCGTTGGGATCGCCGCACCATCTATGGGCTGCTGGCGCTGTCGGTAGTCACGCTGGCGCTTGTCTCCGGCATCTGGTGGGTCGGAGGTGGCGACCTCTACGTTGGCGGGTTCAATCTGTTGAACTGGCATATCATTCTGGGCTTCGTGATCACGGCAGCCATTGTGATACACATGCTTGCGCGCGCCAAACGCCTGCGCAGACGCGATGTGGTTGGCAGGCGGCGGGCGCTGCATTTCGGCGCATTACTCCTTGGCAGTATCGCGCTCTGGCCGGGGCAGCAGCTTGCTGAGCAAGTTCTGAATCTGCCCGGCGCCAGTAGGCGCTTTACCGGCTCCCGCGAGAGCGGCAGTTATGCCGGTAACGCTTTCCCTACCTCAAGCTGGGTCACCGATGCACCACGTCCTCTGGAGACCCAGACATGGCGGCTCACGCTTGGTGGGGCCGTTACTACGCCCCGCGACTTCTCCTATGACGAACTTATAGCGGCGGGCGATGAAATGGAGGCGACGCTGGATTGTACTGGCGGCTTCTACAGCACCCAACACTGGCGGGGCATAGGTGTCGGACGCCTGCTCGATCAGGTCACTCTCCACGCGGATGCACGCTACGTGAGCTTCATCTCGGTGACGAGCTACCGCTGGAGCCTGCCGCTGGAGGGGGCGCGTCGGGCACTGCTGGCGACGCATACTGGCTCGGAGCAACTCTCCCATGACCACGGCTTCCCCCTCCGCTTAGTCGCTCCAGGCCAGCGTGGCTTTGAATGGGTCAAATGGATCACCCGCGTCGAGGTGCTGACCGCGCCCGACGCTGGCCAGGTGACCAGCATTTTCACCAGCAGCTTCACCGACGCGGGGCACGGCAAATGAGGTCCCCTCGTTCCCGTACGCGCCCTGCTGCTATGTTGTATACTGGGTGGGTAGAAGCACTCTAACCGTCGAAAGAAGGTATAATTCATGGCTATCCGTATCGATGTATGGTCCGATTTCGTTTGACCCTTCTGTTTTTTAGTAGCCTCCAGTTTGGAGAAGCTCGCAAAAAACTATGATGTCGCCATCCATTGGCGCTCGTTTGAACTGCGACCCGCCGGGTCGCCCCCCATTTCACCGCAGCATCTCAAGCAGATTGAGGCCTCACGCCCACGGCTGCAACAGATGGCCCGCGATCAATACGGGCTGGAGATCAACGCCGGCCCATTCGGCATCGACAGCCGCCCCGCGCTCATCGCAGACAAGTATGCCGAGTCGCAGGGGCAGGGTGCAACCTTTCATGATGCTGTGATGCAAGCCTACTGGCAGCAGGCCCGCGCGATTGATGATGTCGCCGTGCTGCAAGAGATCGCGGAACAGACTGATCTGCCTACAGAAAACTTCGCAGCTATCCTGGCCGACCCCGCATTAGATGCGCAGGTCTCCGCCGATGTGCAACTGGCGCACGAGTACGGGCTGACAGGCGCGCCGGCCCTCGTCTTTGCCGACCGCTACCTGGTGATGGGCGCGCAGCCGTACGAGGTGCTGAAGCAGGTCGTCGAGAAGATCCTCAAGGAAGAGGGCCCTGACGCGGAATAAATCACTGCTCTAACAAGCTTCATGTGACGGCTCTATGTGTAGTGGCGCCCCTCGCGGGCGCCATGTCTCTCACTCTCCGGTCATCTGAAATCCAAAGAGCGTGCTGATGAAATAGTGATCGGCGTTCACGAAGTTATAGAACACATTATTCTCTATGATATCAAATCTCTCCAGTGGAATAAGCGATCCTTCGGGAGAGATAAGAAAGTCCTGGTAAAATTGGTGATCTAATTTTCGCTCGCCCCATTTGCTGCCCGTCGTATCTTCGATGGTCTCGAAGACATCATCAAGGACATTGCCAGCCAGTTTTAGCAAAGGATGCTGTTTTTCTAGAAATTCCTGCTGAATGCTGTGGGGAAGATTGGCGGTCACGCTGATCTCCTCGGTGGCCTCCTTCACATGGTCACCGAGACCTTTTTTCAGAGCTTCGGTACGGTCTATTTGCCAGCGCGTGCCGATAAAGCCGCGTGTATTGCCATCGCCGCTGAAGGTCACCAGGCCTTTGCGTCCATGGATCGATGTGCGCGTGTTCTGCTCAGCAGCGTGCCCTTCGCAGTCGATATCTTGCTGGATCAGTTTCTCCACGCCGTGCCTGGTTTCCACCGCCTGTAACCGGCAGACTTTTTTACTGACCGCGGTTAAACCGAGGTCATAATGAAAGCCGGTTGTTTGCAGGTAGGCCTGTTCACCATTTGGTAACACAAAATCATAGCTGGTATTCACGGCTACACGCTGATTCCTGCGCATGACATTGCGTTCAACCACCGGTAAGTGGACCACGCTGCGCGCGCGCACCACAAGCTGTTTTGAAGAGACGCTGTATTGATCAAGTCCTGGCCGTATTTGACCGTTTGATTCGCGCGAGCCATAGCAAAAAATGCTCACGTCATCGCCAAAGATATCTTCAAGCAGCCTTGTCATGCCGACGCTGTTTTTACTGATCGCGCCAGCTTCCTGAAAATGCATCACAAAGGCCACGCCATTGCGTTGTGTCCGCTGCTTCATAGCTTTCAGAATGTGTGCCGTGGGGATATCGCCGCGAAGTAACTGTCCTGCATTGCCGGAGAACACCAGGAGTGCCGGCGCACTCTCTGTTGGGTGCTCAATTGTCAATATCCGACCCTTATTTTCGGGATTACCTGCTACCATGTTCTAAAGAACCGTCCGTTCAGTAAAAAGGTACGCGAAAAGCATTTGCTTTTCTTTAAGACAAGCGTTCTCTTTTACTATAGCAGATTTGAGGCCTCTGCGCGTAGGCCTCAGTGGTAAAACTGAAAGGTGGATCGATTTTGCACTGAAGGATGGAACTTGACTCTTGGATCTGCCACTCGACTCTCGCCGCCTTATCTAGTAACCTTACCGGTATCATCAGTGAACAATAAAGACGAACTCTAAGCCAGGACGGTCGGGGGCACCTCGAACTGATTCTACCGTTAATTGAGCACGGGAGAGTG
>JBDTHH010000799.1:0-9136 GCA_039937055.1 Ktedonobacteraceae bacterium
CCGCTCCTGCCTCCCTGGTTCTACACTACCTATGGTGCGGTCTGGTAGAGCAGCGCGGCAGTAGGGGCAATGTAGATGCGATCCCCGTTTTTGAGCGCGACCCGATCAACACGGTTGCCCTGATACAAGATGCCGTTCACACTATCGGCATCTTCAATTGCCCATGCGCCATTCTCAGAGCGGATTCTTGCATGCAGGCGCGAGACACGCTGGTTCGGGACCTGTACGTCATTTCCTGGGAGGCGCCCAACGGTTAGTACTGGTTTGTTCAGTCGGCACTCACCAATGACCTTCCCATCTAGTTCGATGAGCACACGCGCATTCCCCACAGCTACTTGAGCGTACCCCTGAGGAACCGCCTGTCTGCCATCATCTCTGTTCCCATTAGCAGGCGGTGTGCCATAGGGAGTGGGAGGTCGATTTTGCCCGTAGGCTACAGGTGGCGGTGCTCCCCAGGGTTGTGGGCCGCCTCCTGGAAGACCTGCGAAGGCTGGGCGCAGGATAGACTGTTCGCCGACCTTCTCGATCCTCTCGATATTGTAGCGATTCTGCTCTTCAAGCAATGCTGCGAACACTCCACCCCGGCGTTTCAGATCCTTGAAGTTCCCTTGCTCGACAATTTGCCCATCCTTGAGTACAATAATGTCGTCGACATTGCCGAGTGTGCTCAGACGGTGAGAAATCATGATGACAGTGCGGCCAATGATCAGCTTATCAAGGGCATGCAACACTTCAGACTCGGCCTCAACGTCTAGAGCCGCAGTCGGCTCGTCGAGGATCAGAATAGGGGCGTCTCGCAGCATAGCACGCGCAATCGCCATACGCTGGCGCTGTCCGCCAGATAGGTCCTTGCCTTGCTCGCGTACTAACCGGTCGTAGCCGCCAAGAACATTCACAATAGTGTCATGGATATTGGCCTTTTTGGCTGCATCTATGATCTCTTCGATGGGTGCGTCAGGTTTGCCAATCGCAATGTTTTCGCGAATCGAGCCTTCAAACAGGACTGAATCCTGAAGCACCATACTCACGTTGTCGCGCAGCACCTTCAGAGGATACATGCGATTATCAACGCCGTCTATCCTGACACTCCCTTGCTGGATCTCATAGAAGCGTGGGATGAGCTTGACCAGTGTGGTTTTCCCGCCGCCGGAAAGCCCCACCAGCGCGATCTTCCGTCCAGCTGGAATGTGCAGGTTCAGGCTTTTTAAAACAGGCCTTTCTGGCGTATACCCGAAGGAGACATGGTCGAAGATGATATCTCCCCGCAGCTTGATAGGGCCATGATAAGGCGCCTGGCTGTCTATCACTTCAGGGGCCTGGTCTAATACCTCCTGTATGCGCTCTGCACCTGCACCTGCGCTGCTTGCAAGCGTGGCGAGCTTCGAGAGGTCGCGCATTGGCTGGTACAGCAGCTTCAGAAAGGTCAGGAAGAGGATCAGCGTGCCTACATCCACACTTGCCGCCTGAACTGCGAAGGGGCCAATGTTGAATGTATTTCCCGCTGCTACGTAACCTCCCACTCCGATCACGGAGGCGGTACCCAGCACAACAAGTAGGGTGACAATGGGCGTGAACTGTGCCTGTAACCAGCCGGCTCGCAGGCTGGCCTTGCGATTCGCATCGACGTAGCCGCCGAAACGCATGGCCTCACGATCCTCGCGCGTGAATACTTTGATGACTGTCAGCGCGTTGATATCCTCCGAAGCCACATCCGATACCTGCCCGGTAGCCTTTGCGGCCTTTTTCGCCGCCGTTCTAATGTTTTTCGTATAGCCAAGAACGATCATAAACAGCGCAGGTGCGATAGCCAGCGCGATCAGCGTATACGGTGGACTGAGGATAAGCATCACTAATGCCACACCGATGAGGGTTAATACACCGGCTAGCAGGTCTACCAGGCCGTCGGTGACGAGCTTCTCAATATCGGTGATATTGCCTATCACGCGTTGGACAAGATCGCCCTTTTTTTGTTTCCCGTGCCAGTCTAGAGATAGGCGTTGGAGGTGTTCGAACAATTGATTCCGCAAGCGTGCCGTCAGGTTTTGCGCGATGTATGCGGCGAGGTAGAGATCCAGAAATGCCAGGAATGCGCTCAACAGACCAAACACTATCAGTATCAGTACAGAGAAGACGATCACTCCATTGACAGTATGCGCGACAAGTACAACGTGGGTGTCGTTTGGCCCGAGTGGGCACTCTGCTAGCGCTGGTGGCTGCACCGGAAGCTTTGGATCGGGCTGCAAGCTTGGATCGATCTGCGGGATATCAAACCAGGATTCGATCGGGTTTAAGAACGGAAACGTACATGCTGGATCATTCCCGGCGTTGGTCACCTTGCTTGGAATAAACTTGAGTGGAAAGGCGCTGAAAATGTCGGAGGTTACCTGAGTAACCGTGACCAGGATGGCGATTAGCACAAGACCTCGTAATCCCTTGAGGTTGCGATATAAGAACTTGAATAATAATCCCATTATTCCCTCCTCGCGTCATTTGATAGACATAGAGCAATCTCTGTGAGCATAGCTGATAGTTCTTTGGGGCGCGGACTGTTGAGACGATTGGCGCGCCGGGTGGCGATCTTGAAGAGCAGCGCGGCCTCATAGAGCCGTGTACGCTGCAAGATGCCGTCTATGATAGCCGGGTCTATGCCGTGTTCGAGCATAGCCTGGCGATAGGCTGCGATGAAGATGTTGGCCGCGGCCTCGAACCATTGACGCATACCCGCGCGTTGATACCAGAGGCCGCTGGGTCGCAGGTAGGCCAGGAAATACCCCACATCGAGCGCGGGGTCCGCCAGACAAAATCCATCAAAATCTACTATGAAAACGTGGTGGCTATGGAAGAGTAACTGGCTGGCCTTAAAACCGCCGTGTGCCGGGCGATAGGCGTCGGGCTGCGTATGCTCTAAACGCTCTGCGAGTTGCTGGACCAGGCGCTGCACCTCCACTGCCTGGGCAGGATTGTGGGCCGCGATGAGCGCGGCGCGGTCGCTGGCGCGTTTGGCCTCTTTGGCCCCGGTGCGTGGCGCTCCCTCAGGGCGCACGATGCTGGTGTGCAGGCGTGCCAGGGCGACCGCCGTGAGACGCAACTCTTCAGCGGGCGTGATGACTCCGGTGATCTCTCCGCCGCGTCCCCGGACTATCCGTGGCTGCAGCGCACGTAACCCGGTGCGCAGCGCTGCCTGCGTCCCGGTGCCTTCCTCCATCTCTGGCGGCTGGATGGCCTCGTTGATAGTTAATCCAAGCGCTTCCACGGTTCCCAGGGGGCGTGGCAGCGTGGATATGCCGGCCTGCGTCTGCTCAGCGTAGAGCCGCAGCATCGTGGCCTGGATCGCGCGCGCCTGTTCGGCTTCGGCGTAGACCTTGCCGAATAACGTGAGCTTTCTGCGTGTTGTTGCTCCCCCAGTGGCATGTTCTAGCGTCAGGCGATAGCGAATGACGCAGCGGCTGGCCGGTTTATAGCGTACAGGTTCGGCGCTCGCGTCCACCAGGCGCCACTCCTGATCATGCAGAAAGGCCTGGGCCGCCGCTTCTAGAGCCGGAAAAAGCTGACCAGTGTGCGTGGTATTGCAGCTCGCGGCCAGCGCGGGCAGGCCGTTATCGGCGGGAAATGCCTGCACCGAGATGCCCAGCGTCTCGACCTGTACAACGCCCGTTGACTGGACCGCCAGCGGCGCCTGCCGCGCTTGCGCTGTGGTAAAGCGGATATGCGCGCCCTCAAGCGCCGACTCGTCAAGTGCCAGGCTGACGGCGCGGTGAGGATCACCGGCCTGGGCTTTGCGCACGGCCACGGGGGTACCCGGCTCCCCTACGCTATAGATGACGGCCAGCCCGCGCCCCGGCTTGCGCCGCAGGTAGCGCACAAACAGGCCGAGCGGGCCAGGCGCGCCGGGGAGCAGCGGGCGCTGCGCGCGCTCGAAGAGATGAGTCACGATTGCAGGCAGCTCCAGAATGGAGAGTTCAAGGCTGTGGCTGGTCTCGCTCATGCTGTAGCCTGCCTTTCTGTGTTCAGATGCTCTACCAGGTTCACCAGGGCGGTGTCAGCGCCGGGGACGCCACGAAAACCGGGAAAAGAGTTCACGTCGATAATCATGGGGCCGCGCGCGGTTTCCAGCAGATCAATGCCGTACAGGCGCAGGTCGAAAGCCCGCCCAACCTCGCGTGTGATGCGCACCCATTCGGCCGGTAACTCAGTGGGGGCGAGGGGGAAATCTTCTTTTGAGGCGTTAGTTTCCAGTGGCGTGCGGCGGCGGGCCGCGAATATCTGCTGATCAATGACCCATAGCTTGATATCCCAGCCATCGCCGGGAACGAACTCCTGCAGGACCACCGGCTCCTGGCTCCACTGTGGCGCGAGAGCCTGGAGTTCTGCAAGCGTACGTACCTTGTCTACGAGGTCGTCGCGATGGCTGTAGTAGCTTTTGATGATCAGGGGAAAGGGTAGCGTTGCGAGCAGTTCATGCGTGCCCAGCAGGCTCTCCAATGTAGAGAAGCTCCAGGTGCGCGGCCAGGGCAGACCTGCCTCGTGCATGCGCTCCGCCATACGCACGCGGTCCTGGCAGGCCATGCTGGCGGCCCAGCTATTCACCACCAGTGCGCCGCGCTGTTCCAGGGTATGTGCCACATCCAGGGCCTGTGGCGCGTGAGACTTCAGCAGGTAGAGGTCCGCCTGTGCGTGCTTCTCCTCCTCCGCGATGGCCTCGGCGCTGCTGAGCGAGCGCACATCGAGCAGACGCACGCTATGAGTAGCGCTAAGTCGCTGGAGCGCCACAGCAATCACCGGATGATTGGGCGTCTCCGGGTTATCCATAATGAGGCAGATATCCATCGGGCTGGCTCCTTTATTAGTTTCGTGCATTATTTATGTGTTCGCAGGCTCCAGGCTATCCTGGGTCAGTTCTGTTTCTTCTAGAGAGCCGAGAAGTCGAGTTTTTCGCTGGCGTGCCGCCTGGCGCCGCTGCTCCAGCCGTGCCAGGTGCGCCTCGCGCTGCATCTCGGCATGCTTGGCGGTGTGGAGAATATACTCCGCGATGCGGGCCACAGCGCGGGGCACCAGCCCGAAACTGGGGAAGTCGTTAATATCGACGATCGCCAGACCCCTGGTCGTCTCAACCACATCTACACCATAAATCACCAGCCCGAAGAGTTTGCCAATCTGGAGCGCAAGTTTACGTAGTTCGGGACGTAGGGGGATCAGCCCTTCTTCCACCTCTGGATGTAGCGGCGATTTCTTGGCGACCACGAAGACCTCGGTGCCGGTGACGTATAACTTGATATCAAAGCCCGTGTTTTCCGCGTAGCGCTGCGCCAGAAAAAAGCTGTCATTGGTTTCGGCGATCTCCAATACTGCCAGGTCCGCCGGACTGTTCAGCAGATAGATGCCACGGCATGAACTGCCATTGCTTGGTTTAACAACGATAGGATATTCCTGTGCGGGAATCTGCTTGAGGAGCCGGGGATGGGCCACAAAATATGTTGGCGGGATAGGTAGGCCATGCGCGCGCGCGAAGGCGGCCGCGACGGCTTTATCCCGCACCAGGCGGATGGAGCGTGAGCTATTGATGGTGGGGATGCCCACCGCCTCCGCCGCTTCCAGGATGCTCAGCCCAGGACCATCGGATACCGTTTTTAAGACATAGGCATCATACCCTTGCTTCATGAGATCCGAGAGGTTGGTAACGCTTGACTGTGGCTCCAACAGGTCGATCTCGTGGCCCCATTGCAGTAGTTGATCCGCGATGACCATAGGCATAGGCTCGTTCCGATATTGTTCCTCAATAATAAAGCAGAAGCGCATCGTTGTCTCTTCCTTACAACTTAGTGGGGGGACATATTCTCCTGGTGCCTTTAGTATAGCGGTGTCGCTGCCTAAAGACTGTTTTCTATTTCACTTTAGTGCTGTGTCGTGCAACGTTAAGGCGATGTTAAACGCACTATAACACATCACTGTGTCCTAAGGAAGAGGCATGGTATCCTGCCTCTGATAGACGCGCGGGAGCAGGGTTTTTCACGGATGAAACCCTACTCCTCTTTGCGCCAGTTGTATTGCGGCGCTACACTATTTCACAGGCACTGATGATTGTTCCTTGTGATGCTCTCTGTTTGTCATTTTATGCAGCAGACGTATGAACCAGTTCGGAGAGGGGAGGGGAGCGTTGGGATATGCTTTGCCTGTATGACCGTTGCTGGCAAGGTCAGCCGTGCTATCGCTGTGCAGCGGGGTCGTGGCCTGTTGTTGCTGATCGTCGTCATCGTCGTCCTGTCCATGATAGCGGGTGACCGGGGCCGGGGTCGCAGGTGAGGTGCTCCAGGTGCCATCAAGGCCACCGCTGGTTTCCTCGCTGCTGATAGGCTCGTGCGGGTTAGGTAAATCCGCTGGCGGCAGGTTGCCAGAAATGAGCGGTCGGCGGTGCATGATCTGATCCCGGCGCATGGGCTGCGTCTCTTGTTTCTCCAGAGCGAGGCGCTCATCGACCTCCTCAAGCAGTCGCTGAATCGTAGGACGTAGCGTCCGGTTGTCTTCGGGGATGCGCATCCATTGGGCGAGCGCGGCCGGATAGTATCCGGCACGGTAACAATAGAGGCCAAGCATAGCGCGTGCGTCGAAGATATTCATGCGTTGCCAGAGCGCCAGTTCCTCGGCCGGGGTCTCGATCACGTCCTCGCTGGCCTCGATGATCTCCACCAGGTGGTACAGGCGTCGGCCCATGACGCGATAGGGATATCCGTAGTAGAGCGCCAGCCTGCGGCGGCGCGTGCGTTCGGCGGGATGTTTGCCGACGAAGTAGCGCCTGGTCCATGAACCGCTCGACCACACGATCCAGCCAAGGACGATCACCAGGAAGCGCCCCAGGTAGCGCTGCCAGGGGTCCGGCGCCAGGCCGATCATCACACCAAGCAAGGCAAAGACCGCGCCCAATGCCCAGGCGCCATACACCAGGCGGCGGCGGTCCCAGCCCAGGAGGTCGAAGTGGTGATGCAGCGGCGTTGCCAGAAACGGCAGGGGGAACTCGGTATGTGGCACATGTTCGCGCGTGCTGGCGAAACGCAGCATCTGGAGCTTGAGCCGGAAGAAGCGCGTCATGATCCTGGCGGAGATCAGCGCCGAAAGTCCCTCCAGCACAAAGGCGGCCCCGATCATCAGCAGCAGCGTCTCCTGGCGATCAAAGATAGCGATCATGGCCAGGATGCCGCCCAGGCCAAGGGCGCCGCTGTCGCCCATGATGATCTTCGCGCGCCTCCTTGTGCCACCCCGGCGCGCGCGCGCGGCCCAGGAGGAAGGCCAGTTCAAAGGCAGATACCCCAACGTACTGCCGGCGCACAACAGCGCCATCACCTCTACAACGGTGCCTTCCGGGTGATGGGGGTCGATAATGCCTTTGGTGATGATGCCGAATGCCAGGGCGGCGCTAAAGACCAACCCGCCGGCCAACCCGTCAAGCCCGTCGCTAAAATCCACTGAGAGCGAGGTCAGGCTGCCTACAAAGCTGGTAATGAGCAGCAGGACGACCAGCCAGGCGTAGTACGCGAATTCATCAGGGTGAAGTAGGCAGGGAATCGGTCCGTTAGGGCCGTACTTTAGATCCGGGCATAAGAGGTGTCCAATCAGGGGTACACCTAAATAGGGGCTGTACGAAACCGGCCCATCGGGCGTCAGGAAGAAATAGAGCAGCCCGGCCGCTAAGGAGACAGAAAATACGCTGAAGAACTTTGTACGCTCGCGCAGGCCTTCTTTACTATAGACCTTGTGCCAGTCGTCAGCGAAACCGATCAGCGTATAGCCAAGCATTGCCCCCAGGCCAACCAGCAGCAGTACCCATTGTGGCCCCTTAAATCCCATAAAGTAGGCGATGGCCACACCTACTATCATGATGGCCAGGATGATCGCGGGCCCTCCAACTAAGGGCAATTCTATGGTCTTGATCTCTCGTCCGCTGGCAGGAAGATCGGAGCGATGGGGACCAGGTTTATATTCACCGCTGCGAAATTTAGGAAAGAGGACTTTTGCGCTATAGCTTAGTAGCAGGCTGAGTGCAGCGGAACCCAGAAAGGTTAATAAAAAACCAAGTGGAACCATATCTACTCCCCAGGGTGACAAGAAGGCCCAAACGCTCTACAAGTAGAAACGTGAAATGAGCATAAACAGTAACACGCCATGTATCGAGTGGAGGTCTCTCCTCCAGCCTATCATATGTATCAAAAATAGGTGCTTAAAACTCTCTTTTTTCAATCGCCTGAGCGTGGTAGCCTGAGACGTATAATTGCTCGCGCGCTACCCGACGATCATCCCATGGTATTTTTTCTCTCCCCATAATAATACTCTGTTCGTGACCTTTGCCGGCGAGCAGGACTGTGTCGCCGGAGCGGGCGTGGGCAAAGGCGCTGGCGATGGCCTGAGTGCGGTCCGCGATACATAGGAAGTCGCGTCCCTCGCGCTTGCCAACCGCCTCGGCCCCTGCGGCGATGGCGTGCAGAATTTGTTCGCGGTCTTCCTCGCGCGGGTCCTCATCTGTAATAACGAAGAAATCCGCCATTTGCGCCGCGATCTTCCCCATAACAGGACGTTTCTGTAGATCACGCTCCCCGGCAGAGCCAAAGACGGCGATGATCTTCCCCACTGTCAGCGGGCGCAGGGTAGCGATAACCTTCTCCAGGCTCTCGGCGGTATGCGCGTAGTCCACGATCACGGTGAATGGCTGTCCCTCGTCGATATGTTCCATGCGCCCGCTGACTCCTGTGATCTGCGCCAGCCCGCGTGCAATGTCTGCGACCGCGATCCCCTGGCTATATGTGGCGGCGATGGCGGCCAGGCAGTTGCTGACGTTAAAGCGCCCGATCAGCCGCGTCTCGATGGCGACCTCGTTATCGGGCAGGATAACCCGGAAGCGCGTGCTGGCGGCGCGCAGGTCGACATCCACCGCGCGTACGGCGGCGCGCAGGTCCAGGCCGTAGTCAAGGATAGGCACGCGGCAGTAGGGTTTCAGCACCTCGTAGCTTGAGTCGTCCCGATTGAGCACAGCTACCGGGCGCGTTGCTACGTCTTTGAGCCGGGCGGGATCAAGCATTTCAAAGAGCCGCGCTTTGGCGCGGCGGTAGCTCTCGATGGTCTTATGAAAGTCCAGGTGTTCGGACGTAAT
>JBDTHH010000800.1:0-9108 GCA_039937055.1 Ktedonobacteraceae bacterium
CCAGCAACGATCTTCAGCGCCGCCGGCGCCGGTCGCGCGGTCGCGCCAGTCACGTACACCTCGTCGGGGCCGCGCTCTTCCATGTGCAGCGTAGTCATATTCACATCCACGTCGGGGGTCAGATAGTGGGTGGGATCGTGGACTTCGTATAACAACTGCTCGCGCAACGTGTCGAAGCTGACGCGGCCACCTGTGTCCGGGGCCTTGGTGATCAGCGCGTCACCGTTCTCCCATACCTCGGCGATGGGGTAACCGATATGCGCCAGGTTGGGGATGGCGCGCCAATCGCCGCCGAAGTTGCCTCCGGTAGCCTGCCCGCTGCACTCCAGCAGGTGACCGACGACGATGCCCTGGGCCAGTTTATCCCACTCGTCCCAGCGCCAGCCAAGTTCATGCACCATCGGCGCCAGGAAGAGCGCCGCGTCGGCCACCCGTCCCGTCAGCACGATATCCGCGCCCGCGTCCAGCGCCTCCACCAGCGGCCGCGCCCCCAGGTACGCGCTGGCAAACAGCAGGCGCTCACGTACCGTGGCGATATCCGCACCCGTATCCATGTGCGCCAGCGAGACACCCGTCTCGCGCAACGCGTCGAGCCGTTCCAGCACAGAGTCGCCGAGTACCACGCCCACCTTCAATTTGAGGCCGAACTTCTTGAGGGCCGCCAGCAACACCTCGCGCGCAGCCAGCGGGTTCAGCCCGCCCGCGTTCAAAATAAACTTGACACCGCGAGGCATGGCGATAGGAAGTAGGTTGGTGAGCATAGGCACGAGGTCGCGCGTGTAGCCCAGGGAGGGGTCGCGCTGGCGGTCCTTCTGCAGGATCGCCAGCGTCAGTTCCGCCAGGTGATCGGAGGCCACATACTGCACCTGGCCGCGCTCGATGCTGGCTTTGATCGGCCGCCAGGAGTCGCCATAGAAGCCCAGACCCCCGGCAATACGAACTGATTTCATGAGCGCCTACCTCATCCCCAGCAGCTCTCTGGCGATCAGCAACTGGCGAATCTCGTTGGTGCCCGCGCCGATCTCGCCCAGGCGCGCATTGCGCCACATACGCTCGACCTCGAAGTCGGTGGTATAGCCCCAGCCGCCGTGGATCTGCATAGCCTCGTTGGCCGCCCGCGACGCGGCACGGCCTGTGAATAGTAGCGCGGCCGCCGCCTCCTTGCTGACACGGATGCCCTGCTGCGCCAGCCACATGCAACGATGGGCCATCAGGCGTGCGGCCTCCAGATCGGTATACATGTCGGCAAGCTTGGCCTGGATCAACTGGAAGTTGGCGATAGGCTGCCCAAACTGCGTGCGCTCTTTGGCATACTTGAGCGAGACATCCAGCGCCGCCTCGATGCCACCTACGCTGCTGACCGCGAAGAAGGCGCGCTCCAGGTCAAGCCCGCTCATCACGACCTTGTAGCCCTCGTTGACCTTGCCCAGCACATTCTCCTCCGGCACAAAGGCATCCTCGAAGACCAGCTCGCCCGTGGGCGAGCCATGCATGCCCACCTTCTCGATTTTGCGCGCCACATGATAGCCGGGGGTCTTTGTCTCGAAGATGAAGACGGTGATGCCCCGGCTGCCGGCCTCCGGGCGCGTCTTGGCATAGACGATCAGCAGGTCGGCAATCGGCCCGTTGGTGATAAATACCTTGGTGCCGTTGAGCAGGTAGCCGCCGTCGGTCTGGCGCGCCGTGGTCTGGATGCCCATGGCATCGGAGCCCGCGTTCGGCTCGGTGAGGGCCAGGCCGCTGATCATCTCGGTGCTGGTGAGCTTTGGTAGATACTTGCGCTTCTGCTCCTCGCTGCCGTTGCGCAGGATGTTGTGCGTACAGAGATTGAGGTGCGCGCCAAACGACATGGCGATCGCGCCATTGGCGCGCCCGATGCCGCGCGAGACCAGCGCCGCCATCAAGAAGTCGCCGCCGCTGCCGCCATACTCTTCGGGAACGGCGACCCCTGTGTAGCCCTGCTCGGCCAGCTTCTTCCACAGCCAGGGTGGGAAGTCGTCGCTACGCTCAATCTCGGTATTATGCGGCCGAATCTCGTCGCGCGCGAAAGCAAAGGCGCTCTCATAGGCAAGTTGATGCTCTTCGGAAAGTTCGAAATCCATGATGACCAGTCCTCTCCTTGTTTGTGAAGAGTGAGACACGTTTCATTCAATGAATATGCTTCTCACAGTATACAAGAAGATTCCACGGAGTACCAGGAAGCTTCGAGCTATACCAGAGCTGCATGAACTCGTTGGAGAAGGTTAGCATACTCAAAACTGTCAGGGGCCGTGGTGTCGATTTCAACGAGCTGACCCTCAAGCGCAAGAGGGGGAAGATATCCCTGTAAGAGTCGCTCTTTGTTTTGTTCAAGCCATTGCAGGTCAGAATGACCAGCGTGTCGCGTAGCAGTATCCACGCGTGCCAGGAAGCGCTCCAGGAGGACGGTCCCCTCTGCCTGGCACAGAATCTGGAACGCCGCAAAACCGTAGACGCATTGCAGGCGGAGGAACTCAGCGCTTCGTAATTCGGGGCGCCCAAAAAATCCCTCAACGATCACCGATTGGCCTGCCGCTAACACAGAACCGACGACGGAATAGAGGAGGGTAAACGCTGCAGAACCTAGCAAAGGGGGAAGCCCATTGCTGTGGCATTCCAGCGCATCGTGGAGGGTCTCATAAATACCGTCTCTTGAGAAGACCGGAAGTCGTACATCAGCGGCAAGTCGTCTCGCCAGGGTAGTCTTTCCCGCACCAGGCAGGCCGTTCACAATGATCAACACAGGCTTTTCCATAAGGACCTGTTACCTTCCTTAACATCTTTTCGGTCGTCCTGGCAAAACCATCGTTCCTACGGGTTTGCGTGCCGGTGAATTCACCGGCACGCAGGTAGATGGCATATTACCGACGATCATTACGAGCGTCGAATGGGCGCAGGTATACCGTTGGCTTGAAATTGATAAAGGCGGGCGGCGCGGGGTTGAATGCTGGACCGAGGGCGGTCGCTTCCCGGTTCATGAGGCCGGGATCGGTAGAATCGTCCCACCTGCCGGTATTGAGGCGCTGAATAAGCGTCTGGAAGGCAGTCAGGGTCTCGGCGGGCGTGAAGGCACAATGGCCGGCACGATGGACAAACACCTGCCGCAACAAGCTGGCATCCCCATGCGAGCGCACCACGCTGGCGTAAGCCTGCTCGTCCTGGTTAACTACCAGCCCGTCGCCGGTTGTATGCATGGTAAGGACCGGCATATCCAGGTCGCCATTGAAGGAGATGAACTTATTCAGGTACGTGACCGCCGCTGGATCAGCTTTGATGCGGGGAGCCGCATCCAGGGCCTTCAGGTCCTGCTTCAGACTCAGGCCAGCCTGTTTGTAGAGGGCGGCCACTTCGTGGTGACTGGCTGACTTCTCCAGTTGCTCCTGGTAGTTAACGCCAGTGTTCCAGGAGGGGTTGCCTCCGGCGCGGGCCTCAAGTTCGGCGCGCCCAAAAAAGGCGAACAAAAAGTCCACCTTGCTTTCCCAGAGGAATTGATTCTGTTCCTGGGCGCTGAAGTCCTTGCTCCCCGGTTCAGGCGAGGCCGAGTCAAACCAGCCAGGGAGGTCTCCCAGGGCCGCGGCCAGGGCAATGCGGGCCCGACCCTGGGCCGTACTCTGCGCCGTTGTAAGGATGGTTTCGGCCTGCTTGAAAGCTGTTGCAGGGTCGGCAATATGCACAACGGGCAGCGTGTTCCCCGCCAGCAGAACATCGAAGGCAAAGGCGCTATCGAGCGCCTGGTTCCAGGTCCCGATTCCACCAGCAAGCACTCCACACATAGGCAGAGCAGCGTCAAAACGCTCGGGGAACAATTGAATCAGGCCGGCCGTGATGATGCCGCCCAGCGAGTGACCCCAGGCGATAGTGCGGGTTGGATGACCGCAGGTAACATCGAAGAAATGCAGCAGCGCGGCCTGATCGTGGAACGCCTGTTGCAGCGCCCAGCCATTCTGGCTATAAGAAGAACCAGCCAACGCATAGCCCTGCTGCAAGAGCACGGCCGCGGTCTGCGGATCGCCGGCATCCGGGGCCGGGTTGAGGAGCGGGGAGCCAGCAAATACATAGCCGTGGCTGTAGAGTGCGAGTGTTCCATTCCAATTTGCAGGAACGGCAATGGTGTAGTTGGCCCCTTCAAGCGTGCCGTGGAGCGTATTGGTACCGCCGGGGGTGACACAACTACTGGCAGCGCTGCTTGCCGCCAGGGCAGAGCCGCTGAAAGCTACTGTCAAACTACAGAGAAGAGTAAAAAGGACAAATAGGCAGAGTAGACGCCGTTTCATGATCGCGACCTCCTTGTACAGATACGATGAATTCGACGAAGCATGTACGCTGGGTGTCTCCGTAGGGCGTGGCTGGCCTCGCCAGTCACCGGGAACCGCTCTGCGGGCTGACTGGCGAGGCAAGCCACATAGGCATGAACGTAAGACAATGGTGCCAGGAAGCGAGCCACGCCCTACGGAGACACCCGATTCCTGCTCCTTATTGTTATGACAAGTGTACTGTGCGGTGAAGCAGATTACAAGGGTCTTATAGTTCTTTGGCAGGAGACGAGCGCAGCGCGGGCCATAGGTTGATCGTCAGGCATAGCACAAGGGTCAGACCAAGCGGTCCCGAAAGACCGAACAGGAGCGATGTTAGAGAGTACCCTCCCACCATGAGCATGCTGGCGGCAGGCGCGATCAGCAACGAGCCGACTCTGAGCAGTGCGGCGCCATTGCCCAGCCAGAGGGTGGCACTCACGAGCCTGGCCGAGGCGATCTTGCCGCCCGAGAAGCCTGGTAGCATACGCGGCGCTATGCCACAGATCAAGAGAGTGATGAAACCCACCGCCAGGCTATGGCGCATGGCATCGAGCGAAAATAGCGGCTCCGCACCAGATACGATGAAGCCACCGTCAACAAGCAGCAACAGGCCACCCAGCATGGCCCACAGGTAGGCGCTGGCGACCAGGGCCACAAACGGGCCGTAAGCACTCTTCTCGCGCGTGATCTGCTTCTGATAGGTCTGCGCGGCGACCGCCGGCGATGGCGCCAGGACGCTCACACGCTTCGGGAGACGGCCGCGCGTGCGCATCATACGCATAAAGACCACAACGAAGAAGACAATCACCAGCCCCAGCAACGACAGGCCGATCCCATGTGGCACGCCAGACCAGAAGAGAGCACTGTCTGTGCCAACGCAGGCCAGCACGAGGCCAACCAGGTAGACGCCCGCCAGCGGCCATAAGATCTGGCGCGGGAAGGCTTCAAGCCCGGCGTACATTGGGAGCGACTGCGCGGACATGGCCAGCGCCACCGGTACCAGAAAGCCCAGCAGGCCCAGGGTCACATTGAGATCATCGCCAGCGGCGGGTACCAGGCCGCCGCCAGTCGCCGCGGCTAGCACATTCAGCAGGTTGACACAGCTTGCAATAGCCAGCGAGCCAAAAGCACACGCGATGAATGGCAGCACGCCCGCGAACGCCTTGCGCGTCGCCAGGGCCGGGCCACGCCTGCTGGTCAGGAAAAGCAGCAACGGCAGTCCAAGCAGCGCGATACACTCTAATAGGCCGCTGACCACGAGCAGCAAGCGCCACAGAGGACCCCCTGGAGCTTGCGCGACCAGCAGCGGCTGGCTGCATATGCGTAACAGCAAGCTGGCTACCTGCGCGCAGAGCAGCCAGGGAACCAGCCTGGGCGCTGCCAGCGGCGCCCCTCGCAACCTGGGCAGGAAATGCAGGGCCACGCCGATGACAAATAAGGCCGCCCAACCATATACCTGCACATGGCCATGTGCCTGGGCCAGCGCCATCCACCAGGGCCCACTGGCGACACGCAGTGCCTGTGTCAGCGTGAGCACCGAAGCCAGCAAAAAGCCACCGCCTGATCCCAGTAACAAAGCAGCTCTTAGCAGTGGGGCTACGCGTGAAAATGGCTCCTGGCGCCTGCCCTTATTCGTTGAAGCGCCCGGCGCGCGGGTGACTGACGACATGAATGGATTCCTCAATTGCTCGTTATTTCTCTATCAGGATACCATGTCAGGAGCCTGCCCGTCAGAGACTTTGCTCGCATTGAGCCGGATCCCTACGCGGATGGGGACGCGCCTCGATACCCGTGCAATGCACTTTGACAGAGCACTACGAAAAGGGGAAGCGTCCTCACTTCCTACCCGGACACCATAGCTTCAGGTGCGCAAGCACCCGGCTACACATGTTATACTAGCAGCATGATGATAAGCAAGCCTGTAGACGTATCATAGCTCCGGCAACGGTCGCAGGAAGCAGAAACAGCCATGTTCAACGCACACTCTTTGAATGCGGTCAATAACGCGAAATTCTCCCAGCACTTTGTGCGGCCCCTCTACGGGTCTTACTGCTTTGCCAACATCCCCCAGACTATCCAGTTCCTGCTTACAGGCCAGGGACAGAGCGCCTTGCCGCTGGATGTATTTGGACCACTACCTACCAGCTATAAAAATGTGCTTATGATCTTTATCGATGCCTTTGGCTGGCGCTTCTTCGCGCGCTACGGAGAAAAGTATCCGCTGCTCAAAACCATCCTTACCCAGGGCATGGTCTCTAAAATGACCTCGCAATTCCCCTCGACGACGGCGGCGCATGTGACCTGCATCAATACAGGGCTGAATGTAGGACAGAGCGGCGTCTATGAGTGGAACTATTATGAGCCGCTCGTCGATAGAATGATCACCCCCCTGTTCTTCTCGTATGCCGAGGATACGAGCCGCGATACCTTGAAAGAGGCCAACATTCCCGCCGAGCAGTTCTTCCCACGCCAGACGCTCTATCAAGCGCTCCAGGCACATGGCGTACCATCACACATCTTCCAGCATCAGAGCTATACACCCTCCACGCCTTCGGAGCGCTTCTTTCAGGGGGCCAGCATTCACCCGTTCAAGTCGATCTCCGAGGCTCTGGAGACGGCGTCCCGGCTCCTGCTGGACAACCACGGGTCTCCTGGCTATTACTTTTTTTATTTTGACCAGGTTGATTTCGCCGGACACCGCTATGGACCAGATTCGCCGCAGTTTGCGGAGGCCGTTGATAAAGTCTGGACCAGCCTGGAGCAGTTGCTCTACAAAAACCTTCAGGGCAAAGTGCGCGATACCCTGCTCATGGTCAGCGCCGATCATGGGCAGATCGAGGTCAGTCCTGAGACCACCTTCTATCTCAACCGGCAGATACCAGGCATCGAACGCTACCTGCGCACCAACCGGCAGGGCAAGGTGCTCGTTCCGGCCGGCTCGGCCCGTGATATGTTCCTGTATGTGAAAGAGGAACATATCGATGAGGTCATCGGCCTGCTGCAAAAGCACCTGGATGGCCGGGCGGAGGTCTACAGGACCCAGGAACTCATCGCACAGCACTTCTTTGGGCTGGAGAAACCGTCGAGCGCGTTCCTGGGCCGGGTCGGCAATGTGGTGATCCTGCCCTACAAGGGAGAGACTGTCTGGTGGTATGAAGCTGGCGTATTCGAGATGCGCTTCCTGGGCCATCATGGTGGCCTGCTGCCCGAAGAGATGGAGATCCCACTGCTGCTCTTGTCGTTATAAGCTGGTCCATGCGCTTGCTCCATGTTCTCTGTATAGGACAATAATAGGAGGGAATTTCACCCATGCAAGAAACCAGCACTTCAACCCAGACTGATATCCTCTACCGCAGCCGGGAAGAGATCCGCGCCATCCAGGACCAGCGTTTCCGCCATCAGATCAAGCTGTGCTTCCAGGCCCACCCGTACTATCAGGAGGTCTTCAGCCGCCTGCACCTGACCCCGCAGGACTTCCAGACACTCGACGACGTGCATAAGTTGCCCGTCACGACTAAGCTAGACTATATGAAGAATCCCATGGCTTTCCGGCTGACGGCCCTGCCGGAGTTCAGCCCACAGGAACGTATCCTGTGGGACGTGAGCTATACCACAGGCACGACGGCCGGCGTGCCAACGCCGTTTTTCAATACCACCCATGACTATTTCGCGATCCTCGAACAGCTAAAGCGGCTCTGCGAGATCATCGGCATTAGCGAGCAGGATACCGTCATCAACCTGTTTCCGCTTACCCCGGTCCCGCACATCGGCTTCCTGCGCACGCGCGACTACGCCACCGTGATCGGCGCGCCCGTCGTCAACACCCTCACTGGAACGCCCTATCCCGCCTACCCGGTGCATCGCCGCCTGGACGACGCGGTACAGATGATCGAGCGACACAAGGGCACGGTGCTCAGCGGCATCGTCAGCTACGTGCGCCGCGTGATTATGCGCGCCGAGGAGTTAGGCGCCGATCTCTCGCACGTCAGGATCGTGGCGGCGCTGGGCGAGCCGTGCCCGCGTGGCATGCGCGAGGATATGCGCCGGCGCCTGGTACGCCTGGGGGCCGACCAGAAGAATCTGGTGATCGGGAACGCGCTGGGCTTCACCGAGATGCAGGGCAGCACAGGCGAGTGTATTGAGTTTAGCGGCGGACACAACCCCGCGCCCGATCAATTCCACTTTGAGGTGATCAACGAGCAAACGCATGAGCCGCTGCCAGATGGAGAACGCGGCCTCTTCACCATCACACACCTGGACCGGAGGGGAACCGTGCTCCTGCGCTACGTGGTCGGCGACCTGAACGCCATCAGCAACGAGGTCTGCCCCCATTGCGGGCGCCAGGGGCCGCGCATCGTCACCAACACCATACGCACCGCCGAACTCGTCAATCTGAAGGGGACGCTCATCAATCCCGACGCCATTAAAGAGGCCATCGCCACCGTGGATGGCATCGAAGAATACCAGATCGTCTTCACCAAAGAGCAACCGAACGATCCCTACTCGGCCGACCAGTTACTGCTGCGTGTAGCCGCGCGCCCGGACGACCAGCAAGCCATCAAAACACAGCTCGTCGCCAGGGTCACAGAGGCAGCCGAAATGCGCCCTATAATCGAGTTCGTGGCCAACATGAGCGATATCTTTGATCCCACCAAGACGCTGAAATCGACGCGGGTGGTGGACCTGCGACCGGCGGAATAGGGAATATTCCCATACGCGTTCACATACGATGGTGATGGCAGAAAGCGAGCGGCGTGTCCGTAGGGCGTGGCTTGCCTCGCCGTCCTGATGGTTA
>JBDTHH010000801.1:0-4340 GCA_039937055.1 Ktedonobacteraceae bacterium
ATTGCGCCATGCCTCCTGCAGGCGCCGCCACTCGACTTTGCGACCTACCAGTGGCGCTCCTGTGGCGCGCGGCGTGCTCGTGGTGGACCTGGCAGGTGAGGCCGTATCCATCTGCAACAGAGATTCGTAGGCCTGGCGCGTTGCTTCACCCGGTTCTGTCGCCAGTTCGCGCTCCAGGACCGTAACGCAGGTATGGTACACGCGCAGCGCGGCCACCCGGTCGCCCTGCAAAGCATACAGGCGCATAAGCTGCCGGTACATGGCTTCCTGCAAGGGATCATGGCGCAGCAGTCGCCGGGCCACCTTGATGGCGGCGTCATAGTCATGCTCCTCTTCCAGCAGCGCGATCAACTGCTCTGACGCCTGAAGAAATATCTGGCGCAGGCGATCTCGTTCAGGCACGATCCATTCATCGTAACAACTGGGCAACAGGTCGCCACGATACAGGTGCATCACCCGTTCGAGCGCCTCGCGCCGCGCGGCCGTATCCTGGCGCTGTTCCGCTTGCTCCGCTTCGGTCATGGCCTGTTCAATGTCCTGGATATCGAGGAACCAGGATGCATCCGCGGCCGGTTGCCAGTAAAGACTCTGCCTGTCAATATGCAGGAAATGGTCAACCTCGGGCAGAGCCTGGCGCAATTGGTACAACAGCTTGCGCAGGCTGGCGTGCGCGCGCTCCTCGCTTGAGTCGGGCCACAGCAAAAAGGCCACGTGAGAGCGGTCCTGGGGAGCCGCGCGATGCAGGACGAGGTAGGCAAGCAGAGATTGCAAGCGAGGACTGTTGATGCTCATCACGGGTGTGTCACCCGACACCAGCATAAAATCACCCAGCAGATGCAGGTGGAGCGTTGGCAACACGGGATCCCTCCTTGTTCTCTCCTGGCTGCATGCACATGACATAAAGTACCATCATAATATCACACCTCCCAAACAGGCAGCAGATTCCGTTGATTTGTTTCAATAAGACTATTTTCGCTAGATCAAAATTGGGGAGGCATCTCTTATGGTTCCATCGCGTATACGCGTGCCGGCATGTGTCGCGCTCCTGCTGGGGTGTATGTTACTCATCGCCGGTTGTTCGGCGCCGTGGCAGCATCACCCGACCAGCGCGCTGGGCGCGCATCCAACGGCGCAGCAGTTGCTCACCACACTGCAACAGAATTTCCGGACAGTTAGCTCGTTCCACGTCGTCATGCGCGTGCAGAACGCTGGCAAGACCGCGTCAAGCCAGATCCAGATTCGCAACGCGGACGGTGACGTGCTCATGCCGGATAAAATCAAGGCCCAGGCCACCGTGATCCTCTCGGGGCAGGCCGTCACAGTTAACTTGGTCAGCATCGGCAAGACACAGTTCATCACCGACCCCATCACGGGACAGTGGCGCGTCGTCAAAGGCTTCTTCGATCCACGCAGCCTGACCAATCCTGATACCGGCATCGTTTCGCTGGTGGGCAAGTTGCAGCATGTGACCGGGCCGGCAGATGATAGCATCAATGGTGTATCATGTTGGCGTGTGAATGGGCAACTTGACGCAAAGTACATCGCCTTTTTCACCGGCGGCGGCGTGCCGGCCGGCACGATGCTCCAGACCAGCGTGTGCATCGGCAAGAGCGACACCCTGCCCTACGAGGTCGATGTCACCGGCGTCGCGGCCGGCGGCGATACGCTGCAAACCGAGCGCTCGTTCCTGTTGTCGAATTTTAATGAGAACGTCAACATCAAGTCACCCATGTAATCCGTGTAACTATATGTATGCATTCATTATTCATCTTTCAGCGTCAGGACCGGGGGGAAGATGTACACATTAGAAGACGATCAGGAGACATCGGCGCGCCTGCGCAAAGACGATCTCAAGCAGGTGGATCACGTGGCCGGTGCTTCTCCAACGGGGCAGCAGCACGCGCCGCTTACGCAGATTACCAGTTCATTGAAGAAGATCACCACACCGGGCAAGGCGCATGTGGCCGACAGGAGAGTGGCCCTGGCCGCGCTGACCATCGCCTGTATCGGCGTCTTTTTCACGGCCCTCGATCAGACCGTCGTCGTGACGGCGCTGCCCCAGATCGTGAACGACCTGCAAATACCGATTACCCAGCTTGACCACGCCGCCTGGATCGTCAGCGCCTACCTGCTGGGCTTCATTATTATGATGCCGCTGATGGGACGCGTCTCAGACATCTACGGGCGCAGGCGCATCTTCTTGCTCTGCCTGACGATCTTCGGCATCGGCTCGATTGCCTGCGGCCTGGCCCCGCTGCTGGGGCAGATCTGGGACCTGGGCTTTCTCAGCGTGTTCAATATCGATACCTCGACACCAGGGCAGGCGGCGCTTACCTGGCTGATCGCCGCGCGCTTCTTCCAGGCCATCGGCGGCGGCGCCATTGTGCCGGTCGCCATGGCCATCGCGGGCGACTTCTATGGCGCGGAACGACGCAGCCTGGCGCTGGGCATCATCGGCGGCATCACCGAGGCGGGGGGCGCGCTGGGACCACTCTACGGCGCCATCATCGTGCAGCGCCTGGGCTGGCAGTTCATTTTCTACCTGAACGTGCCCATCGTGATCGGACTGATAATTGCCGCCTGGTTCCTCATCCCACGAGGGACGCGACTGCGCGAGGCTATCGACTGGCTCGGCGCGATTACCCTGGGTCTGGCCCTCACCTGCCTGAGCCTGGGCCTGGCGCAGCAGGGGACCGAACTGGGTCCGACGGTTAGCGGGACAACAGCGCAGAACAATCCCATCTCGCTGGCCCTGGCAGTAGTTTTCTTGATTGCGTTCGTGCTGGTTGAGCGCAAAGTGCGCTTCCCGGTGGTTGACCTGAAGCTCTTCAAGCGCCTCCCTTTCAGCGCCACCTCGCTCGTCAGCCTCTTCGTAGGGGCAGCGCTGATCATCGCCATGGCCGACATCCCCATCTACGTCGATACCGTGCTCCAGCGGCCGGTGATCGATAGCGGCCTCGCCCTGCTGCGGCTCACGGCGATGATCCCGGTGGGCGCGCTGCTTGGTGGCTGGCTCTGTGGACACATCTCCTGTCGCCTGACCGGCGTGCTGGGCCTGCTCTTCACGGCGGTTGGCTTCTACCTGATGAGCCTGTGGCCTGTGCAGGTGGATTGGACGCAGATGACGGTCAGCACCTTGACGGCCGGCCTGGGCTTCGGCCTGGTGATCTCGCCCATCGGGACCACGGCGATCAACGCGGTGAGGGCCACGCAGGCGGGGATGAGTTCGGCGGTGGTGACGGCGCTGCGCATGGTAGGTATGATGCTGGGTCTGGCGGCCCTGACCTCGTGGGCGCTGGCCTACTTCAAGCAGTTGGCCTCGACCTACCCCTCCCTGCCCACTACGGCCACGTCCGCGCAGTTCGCGCAGTGGTCCAGTGGCTACGCGCACCACCTGATCATCGCGGCCCACACGGTCTACAGCGCAGTCTTCTTCATGGCGATGATCCTGTGCCTGCTGGCGATCATACCCGCCATCTTCCTCTGGGGTCGCAAGCCACCTGAGGTAGAGGCAGCGCCGGTGGACCAGGTAGCGCTTGACGATACGATCCTGCCGGCAGTGGCGGCCGATCCCGCCGCCGTCACCGTTCCGGTGGGCGTTGAACATGATGCTATGTTGCCCGCTACATTGCTAGGACTGCCACCAACACCGCCAGGAACCGGCGCTAGTGGGCAGGGTCCCAGGGGGTGGCGCAATCCGAAACGGCGGCGCATCATCATCGCTGCTGCCAGCCTGGCGCTGATTGCGGTGCTGGTCTTCGCGGGCATCTTTGCCGCCCTCAACTGGCAATCCGACCCGAACGCGACCACGCCCGGCACAAATCCTGCCGCGGCGAGCACCACAATTGGCACGGGACCACGCATGATCCAACTGGGGCTGGATGGCACCGCCCTGACCTCGATCATCACCCAGCAACTTGGCCTGAAGCAGGGCACGCTGACCGATATGCAGATCGGGCTGGCGCCCAACGATGGCCTGAGCCTGAGCTTGAACCTGCACATCGACGCCAACGGCATCCATCGCGTGATGCCTATCGAAATGGACGGCGCCATCAGCCTCGATAAACAACAAAACTTGCAATTGCGGGTCCAGCATGTGAAGCGTGACGGCAGAGATGCCGGGTCAGGGGTCGCGGCACAGACGCAGAGCGCGATCACCCAACTGATGCAGACCTCAGTGATGCCTGCGCTACATGGACAACTTAAAAATGTCAGGCTGATCTCGGCGCATACCAGCACAGCGCTGGGGTGCAGCAAGGGACAACTAATGCTTGTGCTGCTGATCCAGGCGCCACCCATCCAGGGTATCGCCGCGCAGCCAACGCCGAGCGCCCTGTGCT
>JBDTHH010000802.1:0-5487 GCA_039937055.1 Ktedonobacteraceae bacterium
GTCCCTGTAACTACGAGGACGGCGAGGCAAGCCACGCCCTACGGGTTAGGGAAGTGCTTATAGCGTCCTACCATCATCCACGGGTACAGTGCTTACCGCGCGTTCCCGTCCAGAATTCAGTTCGATACGGCGCAAGATGAAGTAGGAGATAGCCGCCAGCACAACACCCAGTTCGAAGCCTACATCCATCCCGTAAGGTGGATTGACCAGATTGGCGATAGGTCCGACATGGTACACTTGCGCTGCTCCCAGGTACACACCCACCAGGCCAATCGCCATGGAGACAATCGCGGCCCAGCCCAGCGGGAGACGGCTCGGCGTGTTCCAATCATTGACATTGTACTGACCCCGGCGGAAGACAAAATGCTCCAGTACCAGGATGATCGCCCAGGGACCCAGCCAGTACGCAATCAGCAGCAGGAAATTTGACAGCGTCTCGTTGAAATTGGAGGCGGTCAGCAAGGCGATCAGCACATAGACCACGGCGCCAATCAACGTCCAGATCGCGCGATTGACGCGCTGGAAGGGCCGTCCCAGGACCTGCATAGAAAGACCCAGGCTATAGTCGTTGGGAATGTTGTTCGCGATGACACTCAGAGCCAGCAATATCAGGAAGAAGGTGCCAATGGCACCCACAGGACCTAAGATGCCCGCCAGCAGCTCGCCGCCGCCCTTGGGAATCCAGGTGGTGAAGGCCAGACCCAGCAGCTCCAGCGCAACGCAGGGGATAAAGACACCCAGAAAGGTCAACCAGAAGACGCGGCTGGCCGGCGTATCCTCAGGCTGATTGACGTTATAGTCGGCGGCGTAAGAACTCCAGCCGGTCGCGAAGCCGTAGATCGAGCCACCAAAGGAGATCAGGCCGGCGATCTCGGCCGCGCCCATGGCCGGGGTCGGGATAATCTTCATATGGGGGGCAGCGATCACCAGCATAATCACGAAAATAATCGCCATGGGGATCCAGGCAAAGCGCTCATAGCGATGCACATAGCGGTAGCCATAAATGCTGACCAGGGTCGTGAAGATGGCGATGACCAGAATGCCGATACTTCTCAGGGCGATGCCACTGAGCGCTATGCCGGCGACGGTGGTGTTACACTTATCGATGCCTACGCCTCCACAGGCAATGGCGGCCACCAATTGCCCGCCCACAATCACATTCACCGCCGACCAGCCAATACAGGCCGCGACGTTGAAGAGCGCCATGATGATGCTGCCAATCCAGCCGAAGGAGAAGCGCGAGATGGTCATCTGGCGCAGGCCCAGCCGGGGGCCAAGGGTGGAGAAAAAGGCCACAGGGAGGACACCAAGGACATTAAAAATGAGAATGATAGCGACGCTATCCCAAAAACCAAGCCCGAAGACTGTGGTGGCCAGCGCTCCCAGGGCAACAGTAGAGATCACCAAGTTGGCCGAGAGCCACATGGTAAAGTTGTCGAAGATACGCATGTGGGTACGAGTTTCGGGAGAGACACGCTCAATGCCGTGCGTCTCTATACCCCGTTCTTCGGGAATGATAGCGGTGTCAGAAGCCATGTTCTTGTCTCCTGGAAAAAAACTAAGCAACACTTCCTAGCAGATACCAGTCGAGCCACGCCCCATCATGAGGCGCCTGGCCTCAAAGGTGCTCCCACGCCTCTGAGCAACTCCCACAACGGCGAGCCATGATGCTCATGTGGTAGAGCATACATCTATGAAGATAGCTGTAAAAATGTACTCTACCAGGATGAGCGGGGTCAGGTATATCCTACAAAGTAGGCGTATACTCTGTTCTTCTGAGTATACCAGAACCAGGCTCAACTAGCTAGTGAATTCCCTATGACAAGTGGAGCTCTCTCCCCCTTTCGTAGCTGCGCGAGTTTATCGCGCAGCTACGAAAGGGGAGGTCTCATTGCCAGTCAGCACATGAACTGGGTCAGACCACTAGACGGCAGGCATAAAAATGGATACAATAACACTCATATATGTTCCCATTGATGGAGTCTGACAACTATACTTGGGTCCCTCTCAGAGGGACTGTCTCATGTAGTGGTGGTGATTACCTCGCCAGATCAGGAGGTCGGCATGGCTCCCAAAGTGGTCTCATCCAGGACGAATGCACGCGTCGCCGGTGAGCCGGCTCTTGAACAGTTGCGTCAGGAGAACACTGAACTGCGGGCCGCACTTGAAGCCAGGTCGCAGGAGCATATCTTGCTGAACGAGATCATCTCGGCCGTCGGCTCAACGCTCAAGCTCGATGAAATCCTGCGCCATCTCGTTGATATTGTCGTCCGTGCCATCTCCTGTCACGCGGCCTTTATCTACCTCTACGATACTGAAAAAGAACGCCTGGTCCTTGCCAGCACCAGCGAGCAGTTTCAGCACCATGTCGGGAAGATCGAGCTGGCCCTGGGTGAAGGCATCACCGGCTGGGTCGCTCTTGCGCTGGAGCCGGTGATCCTCAAAGAAGATGCCATGCAGGACCCGCGTTTTCACTATATTCCTGAACTGCAAGAGGATAAGTTCCAATCGTTAATGACGGTGCCGATCATGGCCAAAGATCGCCACCTGATCGGCGTGATTACGATGCACACCGCTGCCCCCTATATCTTCACCGAGGAGCACCAGCAGTTCGTCAGCAATACCGCCGCCCTGGTGGCAGGCGCGATTGAGAATGCCCAACTCTATGAAAACACGCAGCGCAAACTGCGCGTCCTGGCCAGTCTCTCCATCTTGAGCCAGACGATCAGTTCGGGGCTGTACCTTGATGATATGCTGCGTTCGCTGGCCACGCTGACGGTACAGATTATGGGTGCCGACCTGTGTGTGATTATGCTCATGGACCAGGCGCGCGGTCGCCTTACCATTCGCGCCACCTCCCCCACGCTCAATGAGCGTGCCCTCGATGGACAACATATCGAAGTTGACCGGCAGGCCCTGGAGACCCTACAAGACTACAGCACGCGTGGCCAGCTCCCAGAAGCAGAGATGCAGGTCCTCGAACGCTTCAATCCACTCAAAGATGGGCAGCATAAGGCGCTGCTTTCTATGCCGCTCATCGCGGGGACCGAACATCTGGGGCTACTTAACTGCTATTTCCGCAAAACCCGCCGCCCGACCGGCGAAGATCACACACTGTTGAGCACCATTGCGAACCAGGCGGCGATGGCGATTAAAAACAGCCACCTGGTGGACATGCTGGCGCAGAAGAATCTCGTCAAGGGCTTTTTCGATGACCTGCTCACTGGCTCTTATGACTCCGAGGACGCACTGCGCCAGCGCGCGCACTTCCTGGGCTGCGACCTGGCGAAGCCGCACACCGTAGCGATGATCGCGCTAGCTCCCTGTGACGACAAGAGCGATCTGGATCCAGCGTTGCTGACGGAAGATGAGCGCCTGGCCGCCCATAAGCACGCGTGCAGCCAGGTGCGACGCCGCATCCAGGATAGCTATCCAGGCTCGCTGGTCTACGAGCAAGAGCATACGCTGACCTGTATTGTCTGCCTGAGCAAAGATCCTGGCGGCACGCGTTTGAAGACCTGGCTGCGCGATCTGGCCCGGCAGATACGCGCCGAACAGCGGATGCGCCTCTCCATCGGCGTTGGCAACGTCTGCCAGAGCATCAACGACTATCGCCGGGGGGGCGCCGAGGCCAGCGAGGCGCTGCACATGGGCCAGAGCCTCGAACACGATGGCGGCGTGACCCACTTCAACGATCTGGGCGTCTATCGCTACCTCTACAAGATCGCGCGTATGGATGATCTACGCGATATGTACCAGGAGGAGATCGCGCGCATTGCGACCTATGATCGCCGCAAAGGCACCGACCTGCTCGATACCCTGGAGACGTACCTCGAATGCGCCGGCAATCTAACCAGAACGTCCACGCGACTATTCGTGCATCGCAATACATTGATCCAGCGCCTGGAGCGCCTGCAATCGATCTGCGAGATCGATCTGCAGGAGCGCAGCAACTGGCTCACGCTTCAGGTGGCGATGAAGGTCTATAAGCTACGCACGAATGCTGTCTGACCGGCGTGTCTCTGTGGGGCAGAAATGGACAAGCTTGCTGAGTGCCAGCAAGTGCTGTTTGATGCAGGTATGTTGCTACTGAAGTGCTTAACCGGAATGCAGCATATATCTACGCAAAAGTTTATCCATAATTCATCTGCTTCATCTACTCTGTGATAGCTTTGTGACTAATTCTGCTCCCTTCACGTACATTACGTGCTATACTATAAATATAACACATGGCAATATTTCTATGCGGCGTTCTCCCACCCGCATAGGAAGAGGCGGTTTCCCCGTGCGTTGAAGCTTAACTAGAGCAGTGAGTTTAGAGCGTGTACATAGCGTGTTTTAGCAAAGCCAGGAGAGGAACGAACATGAAAGCTTTTGTGATGAAATCTGTCGGCCAGGTGGGGTTCATGGAGAAACCCATTCCCCGGCCGGGTCCAGACGATGCCATCGTCAAGACAACCAGAGCCCTTATTTGTACCTCGGACTCCCATACCGTGAGTGGTGCCATTGGCCCGCGCGAGAACCTGACGCTTGGGCATGAGGCTGTGGGCGTTGTACATGAAGTTGGCAGCAATGTGAAGCTCTTCAAGGCTGGTGATCGCGTCCTGGTGGGTGCGATCACACCAGATTGGGGTGATCCTGCCTCGCAAGCCGGCCACTCCTCCCAATCGGGCGGGCCCCTGGGAGGGTGGAAATTCTCCAATACCAAGGACGGCGTATTTGCGGAGTACTTCCACGTGAACGAGGCTGATGCGAATATGGCTCTGATTCCTGCCAGTGTACCCGATGAGGTGGCGGTCTACTGCGCCGACATGCTCTCGACTGGCTTCATGGGCGCGGAGAACGGCAATATCCCTATGGGGGGTACAGTCGCCGTCTTCGCGGAGGGCCCTGTGGGGCTGATGGCAACAGTTGGAGCGAAGATGCGCGGGGCCGCGCTAATCATCGGAGTCGAAACGGTGCCGCGCCGGCAGGAACTGGCGCGTACCTATGGCGCGGATGTGATCGCCGATTTCTCCAAAGAGGACGTTGTCCAGCGTATCCTCGATCTGACCGGTGGCCAGGGTGTGGACACCGCCATTGAGGCTCTGGGTGCCGAGATCACCTTCCAGAACGCCGTCAAGGTCACGAAAGCCGGCGGTACCATCTCCAATGTTGGGTATCATGGGCACGGCGACTTCGTGCAGCTTCCTCGCGTCGAGTGGGGTGTCGGCATGGCAGAAAAGACGATTACGACCGGCCTGTGTCCTGGTGGTCGTCTACGTATGTCCCGTCTCCTGCATGTGCTGGAGATGAAGCGTGTCGATCCCACACTCATGACGACGCACACCTTTGCCTTTGACGAGATGGAGAGGGCCTTCGAGATCATGGATAAGAAGCTCGATGGCGTTCTGAAGCCGCTGATTACCTTCTAGATGTGGGTGTGACGCATTCGGGACCCACTGCTTTTAAGGCAGATATGAAGGGGCGGGACGAGGGTGACACCCT
>JBDTHH010000803.1:0-3536 GCA_039937055.1 Ktedonobacteraceae bacterium
AACCGCGCCCCTACCCCTTACGTGTCGTATACACCGTGGAAAGCGTTTCGTAAAAAACCTACCCCTGCGAAGACTTTGTTGGCGAATGACACAATGGATGGAAATGGGCCTGTTTGGGGTCCACAAACACCAGGTATGACAGGCAAGAACGGGAAAAACGAGGCCATGTTGACCCTATTCCAGATGCGGTCTCATTCGCCAACAAAGTCCTGCGAAGGTGATGGCTTGCCTCGCCCGTCCTTGGAACAGGGCGAGGCAAGCCATCACCCCTACGCGAGTCGCGAGACGCACATCAGACCCTGAACGCACATAGCCTGTATATATAGACCTATAGATCCAATGTTTAGCGAGACCTATCTCCCAGCCAGTTAATCAGTACTTGCAGGTAATACGTTCGCTCCATTGCAGGCATCTGAAGCAACGTAAACACGCCTCCCCAGGCCTCATTCTCCTTGTCGCGAAACTCCCAGGTGTGCCAGGCCATGGGTTCAGTACTTCCCTCTCCTGTGCGCCGCCATCCTGCCTGCTCAAACTGACGCGCATAATGGGTTGCCAGAGCAGGAAAGGCTATAGCACGCTCCACTTCTAGCGTGGCAGTCGTATACGCGCTCTCTGAGTTACTGCCACCACCACCTTCTGCATGTTGTCGTCCACCTGCTGGCGGATCTAAAGAGGGGATAAGGCGACCCACTCCCATAAAGATTGCAGATGACTGCCGGCAGGGCGAATTCCGACTTCGCGTATCGATGTGTAACCTCACATCGGTTCTGCTTTCTGCGTCCTGTCCTGCGACAGCAGAAACCATCAAGGCGGGACCATGAAGACCTTTGCAGAAAGTGGTGTAGAGCATGGGACGACGAAGGGTGTGGACAAAGCCGCTTTCACCCATTCTCTGCCTGCGCTGAAAATCAGGCTCATTCCAACCTGTGGCCTGCATTTGCTCCGTATAGAAAGCAATGACCGAGGCCGGTGATGACTACGGAGAACCCCTTGACTTCCTCCTGACTTTCTTGTAAAATTATGACTACAGAGTCAATTTTCTTTCAGCCAAGTCACAAAGAAGTGCTACGAGTCACAAAATAGCTCATAGGTCATGCAAGGTATAAGAGGTGCCTTATGCAAGAGGTAACAACTCAGCGTTCCTGGAAGGAGAAGCAGCGCCAGGAGCGGGAGGAGCAGATTCTCCGGGTGGCCGAGGAAGTCCTGCTGGAGAAGGGGTACCATGAGACCTCAATGGATGAGATCGCTACGCGGGTAGGGATTGCCAAAGGGACGGTCTACCTGCACTTTCCCAGCAAAGAAGACCTGGTAACCACCCTCTTCGAGCGCGATATGCTGAAGTTCTTCCAGAACTTCGATGCCACCATCGCGCCGGAGTCAACGGCGAGCGCGAAGTTAGAAGCTATCTTACGCCTGATGTACGGGGGAGTATATAGCAGACGCATGCGCCTGCTCTACTCTATGTACAACAGCGCGGATATGCGGCGCATTTTTCAGGCGAAGAAGGTCTGCATGCTGGATATGTGGGAACAGGTTTCCCAGCGCATCAACTCACTTTTGGAGGAGGGGAAAACGAGCGGGGAGTTTGATGCGACGCTGCCGACCAATGTGATGTTACATATGTTCTTAAGTTTACTGTCGCCACGTGGGTTTGAGCGCCTCATCGTAGAGGGGCATATGTCGGCGGAGGAGCTGGCGCACTACCTGGCGCAGATCTACTTTAAAGGTATTCATGCTCATTAGGGAGAATCTTTCTTATGAAAAACGTTTCATCGAAGGCGAGTGCCGCGGCTCTGGCAGAGGAGCAGGCGGCACAGGACTTCGAGCAGCCGCTCTATTCACGGCGCGATACACTCTTAACCATGGTGGCGGTGCTGCTGGTAATGCTGCTGGCTTCGCTCGACCAGACCATTGTTTCTACGGCCATGCCGCGGGTCGTGGCCGAGTTACAGGGCTTTAACCGCTATACCTGGGTCTCGACAGCCTATCTGTTGACCTCGACGGTGATGGTGCCGATCTATGGCAAGCTCTCGGACCTGTTTGGACGCAAGCCGATCTTCCTGTTCGGTGTGGTAATCTTCCTCATCGGCTCGGCTCTTTCCGGGGCGGCGCAGTCCATGGACCAATTGATCGCCTTCCGCGCCTTCCAGGGGATCGGGGCCGGCGCGCTGATGCCGATCGCCATCGCCATTATCGGCGACCTGTTCACGCCACGTGAGCGCGGCAAATGGCAGGGACTGACCGGTGGCGTGTGGGGCCTCTCAGCCATTATCGGCCCAACGGCCGGCGGCTGGATCACACAGAACTCCACCTGGCGCTGGATCTTTTATGTCAACGTACCGATAGGTATTATCGCGCTGATCTTTCTGATCTTCTTGATGCCGATGCTGCGCGGTAAGAACAAGAAGGTCTCCATCGACTATATCGGAGCCGCACTGCTGGTGCTTGGCACGGTCCCGCTGCTGCTCGGTTTTACCGAGGCGGGCACGCAATACGCCTGGTCGTCGCCGCAGATTATTGGTTTGTTCGCCTTCTCACTCGTTGTATTGGCCAGCTTCATCATCTATGAAGCGCGGCTGGAGAGGCGCAACGGACAGCCAATTATCGAGCCTGGCCTGTTCAAAAACAGCATTTTTACGGTTTCGACTATCGTCACTGTCATCTTTGGTATGGGCCTGTTCGGCAGCATCTTCTTCATCCCGCTGTTTGTGCAGGGAGTTGTTGGCACGAATGCAACCGATAGCGGCCTGCTGCTGACACCGTTGATGCTGACCTCGATTGTGGGCAGTGTGGCGTCAGGTCAGTTGATCTCGCGGCTAGGCAAGTACAAGTGGCTGGCAATTCTCGGCATGGTGATCAGCGTGCTGGGCGCGTTTCTGCTGGTGCGGCTGGATGTGCATTCGAGCAACAATGATGTGCTCTGGGGCATGCTCGTGCTGGGCATGGGCATGGGCTTTGGTATGTCGCTCTACACCCTGGTCGTGCAGAACGCCTTACCGCAGAAGATCGGTCAGGCCACCTCGGCGCTGGTCTTCTTCCGCCAGATCGGCGGCACCATCGGCCTGGCCGTCATGGGCTCGCTTATGACTTCGGCCTACCTGCCGGCATTCAACAACGCCCTGCCAGCGGCAGTGAAGCAGGCGGTGCCAGCAAAGTTCCTGGCGATCTTCAACAATCCTGAGATCTTGCTCGTGCCTGGTGCCCAGGCACAGATGCAGGCTCAGGCGGCGCGTGGGGGCCCGCAGGGGCTGGCAATCTTCAACACGATCATCGGGGCCGTCAAGGAAGGTCTGGCACAGGGCGTGCATAACGTCTTCGTGCTGAGCCTTGGCCTGATGATCGCCGGCTTGATCGCGGTCCTGTTCCTCAAAGAGATCGAACTGCGCGGTGGACGCCGCCAGCCGCAGACCATAGAGGGCGAGCAGGACACAATGTCAGAAGTGCCAGAAAGTAATGAGCACCTGGTGGGTATGTTGTAGAGATCGAGTAAAGCACATAGCAGTACGTATGAAGGGGCGGGACGAGGGTGACACCCT
>JBDTHH010000804.1:0-3402 GCA_039937055.1 Ktedonobacteraceae bacterium
TTGGCGCCTGAGTCCTCGGCGATGTAATGGACCTCGGTGGCTTTCAGCAGCGGCAGCACCGGAATAACTACCGCGCCCGCGCGTGCGATCCCCTGGTAGGCGATAATCACTTCGGGGCAGTTCGGCATCATCATGATGACGCGATCCCCCTTCTGGATACCCAGCGCCTGCAAGCCGGCCGCCAGTTGCGTCGCCTCTCTACCAAGCTCCACGTTGGTATACTCACGCATATGCTGTGGCTCTTCATAGATCAGCGCCTTGTAGGTACCAAAACGGAGGCAGTTGTAGATAGATAGATCATACATGAACTGGAGGTCCTGAAGGTTCGTCAGATGTTTGGCTTCTGCCATGCGCGCAATCTCCTCTAGTCGTAATTAGTGTGTGGCTGGAATGATGACGATCGCTTCGCCAAGGGTGACCTTCTCACTATTCTGGTTCTGTGCCCAGCAATCGACGGTCACGGTCTCACGACCGTCCTGGCCCTGAGTGCGTGACTTGACGGTGCCACGACAGGTGATGGTGTCGCCCAGGCGCACCATGCTGACGAAGCGCACTTTGAGCTGGGCGAGCAGAGCATCGGGCGTGTTGGTTATCTGCTGCTCGATGAATTGGCCAAGAAAGGCCATGCTGAGCATGCCATGCGCGATGACGCCATCCAGCCCCACGCGCCGCGCCGCCTCTTCATCCAGGTGAATGGGATTGTAGTCACCTGAGGCGTCGGCATACTGGCGCAGTTGCTCTTGCGCAATCGGTGGCTTGATCAGCGGGGGCAGTTCTTCATCCAGTTCGGCGTGTAGAATACTCATCATTTTCTCCTATTCCTTCAGTTCAGCATTAAAATACAGGATGCATGCTACGCCATTTGCCCGGCTGTGCTTCAATCACTCCTGGCTCCCAGCCTGGTTCGCCGAAGAGTGCCGAGCCGTTCCAACGAGGATTTTTCTGATAGAAGCGGTAACGTATCTGCCAGCCCCGGCCAACTTTCTGTTTCTCGTGATAGGTCGTATCCAGTCCAAGATGGAAGCTGAGCAGTTGGGCGTAATACGGTTGGAGTCGATATTCTATATCATCTGTATCCAGTTTGTGCTCAAGAAAGGCCAATTGCAGGTCAAAACTGTATGGGTAATGCAGCACCTCGGGGTCGCGGTCCTCTTCGTCTGCATGGTGCAGCAGCACCAGCATGCCCAGCATTTCAAACTGGTAGTAGGATGCGCCCGCGAAGGTGTTTTCTTTGTAGGGAGGAAGCGAAAAGAGGCTGCATATCTCTGAGGCAAGCTGCCGTAAAGATTTGTCTGTCTTGATGCAGATCTGGAATGCCATACAGACTGCTCCTTCTGGAGATGGAAGCTACTGAGACGCTTAGTTGTACTGCTCACCATCTTACGTCTACGAGGGAAGGCGTGTCAAGCGAATAGAGCAGAGATCGTTGCAGGCCAGCACGGGCGAGGCATTGTCGGCGGGCAAGGGGAGCCGAAGCCATCGCCCCTACGCGCAGGATGAAGACGTGTCAAGCGGATGCACACTTGCATAGACCGTCCGCGCCTGATATACTGCTGATGCGAGTGAGGTACATCTTGTGCCTCAAACATATAGATCGCTATCCATGCTAGCTAGGAGCAAGAACGCGGTTATGTCTGCCGCCCATAGATCCCTGGCGCCTGCCCCACCGCCCAGGCAGGCAGGCCCAATTGTGCATGCTTGCGCCCCGGTGCCGCGCTGGCTGACGCACTACTGGCAAAAGTTAGGCCTCCCCGCGCAGGAATTGAGCCGCCTGGCTATTACACAGGAACGCAAAGAATACATGACCTGGACGGGAAAGCGCCTCAACTTCATGGTTCTGGGCTGCTATTGCTACCTGCACACGCCGTACCACGCAGGCGCGAGCAAAAGCGCTCAGGGACAGAAGGCCGGCCGCGCCAACTCTCGTAACACAGGGTCATCGCAACCCCTGCCAGGCCTGGGAGATGCGCTCCAGCTTTATCTGCCCAGCCACCGCCACCTGATCTTTATCGAACCGGATATGCAGTCCCAATCTATCGAGGTCACGGTAGCCCATGAGCTGATTCACCTTGCCGACCGCGTGAATGGCACACCGCGTCGTCATCGCCACCACGGGTACGACTCTATCGCCGTCGACGAAGCCGCCATTACAGGCTATCATGTGGAGGATCTCCGCCGCCTGCTCCGTGAAGAGAGCGCGCGCCGCGAGGATCTTCGCCGTGAGCGCCGCCCGATTCGCTACCTGTATGAGTGTACCCATTGCGGCAAAGAGTACCCGCGTACACGCCGCTACTCCCAATCTGTTTCATGTAGCCATTGTGATAAGACCTACAACCCGCAGTACCAGCTAACGCTTCGCCATCCGCTGGTCCCGTAAACCGCGTCCCTCTCGCGTAGGGATCCGGCTTGCCGCATCCGTGTGAGGCATGCCTGTGGGGCCTCCTCCCAGGCCGCGCAAGCGAGGGCCCACACGGATGCGGCATTTCGTGTAGGGGCGCCGCTGGCCTGCGCCCCGGTCCCTACGCGGGAGGGGGCGTTCGCCAGTGTTCGCGCGCTTGAAACCAGTTGCAGAGATACGCCAGCGCGGTGAACACCAGCAATGCATTGCGCACGCATATCGTCTCGAAGAAGCCAGGAAGCGATTGTACAACCTGGGGAGCAATGTCTGGACTGGTAATATGCGAGTAAAAAAAGATGTAGATAAAGGTGGTCAGCAGCGAAATCGCGCCCCATGACCACAGCCAGAAGGTATTATTGGCGCCGGCATAAGCCAGCAGCGGGATAAGCCAGATCAGGTATTGCGGGCTGAAGACCTTGCCTGTCGCGATGAGGATCAGCAGGAGGGCGATGCAGGTCTGGACAAAATCTATGCGCCTGCGCCATTGGAGCCAGAGCGCCAGGATGGTGCCCAGTACCAGAGCGCATGTTCCCACGAGCGAAACCGCTCCCGTGGCGTTACTGAGCACGTTTAGTGAGCCATAACTATTGACAACCTGCCATGAAGCCCCGAACTGCTTTGCCAGCCAGAGTACGCTGCTATCTATCGACTCAATCTGCGCGGGCCGCTGCGCGAAGTAGCTCAAAGGGCTGAGGATGGCTCCCTGAAAGTTGAGCAGCGCAAAGCCTCCTGTGACAACGAGCAGGATGCATAAAAACGTGAGCGCGTGTTTCCATTGCCAGTGCAGCGCTCCCCGCAAGGTCTGCCATATCTGCCCCGGAACAGCTCTTAGAGATAGTGGCTCTGTGGGAAGGAAGAGGCCCCCCTGTGTCTGCTGCTCCGCGATGAACAACGCGGGCAGCAGCAGGATGGGATAGAGTTTTAACAACACGCCAAATGCCAGCGCGACATAGGCGGTTGTCCAGCGGTTGCGTTTGACCGCTATCGCGCATAGCAGCGTAAGC
>JBDTHH010000805.1:0-10280 GCA_039937055.1 Ktedonobacteraceae bacterium
CTGGAGGCGCTGGACGACCGCGATATCCGCCCCCTACTGATGGAGCAGCCGGTGCATAAGGAAGACTACGAGGGGCTGCGCTACGTCACCCAACACACGACCGTCCCTGTGGCCGCCGACGAAAGCGCCTACAGCTCCGCCAACGTTGCGCGCCTGATCGCTATGCAAGCGGTCAACGTCGTTAACATTAAGCTAATGAAGAGCGGCATCATTGAGGCCCTGGACATCGCCGCCGTCTGCCGTGCCAACCATATCCAGTTAATGGTGGGCGCAATGATGGAATCGCGCCTGGCCATAAGCGCCGCCGCCCACTTCGTCGCGGGCCTCGGCGGCTTCCGCTTCATCGACCTGGATACCCCCATGTTGCTTGCCGACGACCCCTTCACAGGCGGCTATGAGCAACGAGGCGGTATCTATGATCTATCCGCTGTAAAAAGCGGGCTGGGGATCGAGCGGAAAGAGTCTTAAGATGAAATGTAGGGGCACTCCTGGCGCGTGCCCCCCAGCAGGCACTCCTGGCGCGTGCCCTATGCGCAGATGAGGCCAGTCCGCACTTGTTGAGGCTACATGTGCGGCCTGGCCCCGGCGTATTTCAACGCTTCCAGTCTAGCGTCCGTAAAAAGCGCTTAATAGACATTCAGATGACAGCTACTTCTCCTGTTACTCCACTCCTCCTGGATCTCATAAGGATGGCCGTTCATGGTCGTATCCCCGTTGGGAGAATTGCTGGAGAATTGGAAGCTGCATTTATCGCCGATCTCCTGACCGTTCGCATCGAACCAGGCATTCAGCCATGGATCAGTCACCGCTTCCGCAAACTCATGGGAGGTGACATTGATGGTGCTATCGGCATCGATGTTGTGGTTCGGTGTCTGCGGAACGCCACAACCGTTGAGGCTGGTCCCGGTATAGGGGAGATACGCGTAGATGGTGTTGCTGCCGCCAAAGGTGCTATGATACCCGCAGTAGGTCGTGAAGGTACACTGCGACCGCGAGGTATCAAAGCACTCGTTCTCGTTCTTGGCTGTGAAGACAAAGAACAGGTTGTTAATTGAGGTCCCCCAACCATTGACGCTTTGGGCGTGCGAGACTTCATTCTGGATGTCAGAGTCGAACATCGGATTGCCCGGATAGCCCCGTGTATCGACGAAGGAACCTGCAAGTCTCCCCGTCACCGGCCCATTGTTGCTCGAATTTTTGTACTGGCTGAGAATCTGGTACCATGTCGTTCCATGCACATCACCAATGAAGCGCTGGATCAGACTGTTGTAGTTGGCACTGACAGTAGAGCCGCTCGGCTCCCAGAAAATTGCGTAAACGTTGGCTGTTCCCGTCACCACGGGACCGCCATTGTAGTTAAGGTTCGACCCAGCAAATCCTATGCGCGGTTGTGTTCCCCTGTTATGCATGATATGCACCTTGCTGTTGGTGGCAGCACTCGCGCTCAACGGGATGGCCAGCATAGCGACCAGCATCAAAACGCTAAACAAGGGGGTCAGCCAGAGCATGTGTATGTGTCGTTTCAAGAATGGCACCTGCTTTCACTTGGAGAAAAAGCGTACAAGCAACTTGCACTAAAATACAACGCTCACCCGCTGCGCGAGCCTCATCAACCTTTTTGGATCATTCCACAAAAGGCCTCTACACACCAGCTATGCAAATTATACCCTTTTTCACTTCATTTAGACTTCCATTCTTTATACAGCATTACGAGCTATGAGATCGCTTTAGTGGCCCATTCAACAGGATATTTCTTATAATTCTGGCGTCGAAGAAAAGAATTTCTTCTCTAAGAGTGTGGTGTCTTATGAAATACCCATAGAGCCGCCGCAGTCTGTGAAACAAGAACAATCTTCTTCGCCGCGGAAACGATGACCTACGAGACCATTCCAGAACGGGGGGCTGGCTGCTGTGTTTTAATAGTTGAAGCTACTCTATATGGTGGTACCGTTTGTCTGGTTCTCCGTCATCTTCCGTGCTAAGCTGTACTATGGAGAATTTTTGATTTTGCTCGCCCTGCTTTCAGAGCCATTTTCCTCGTAAGTTGTTTGTTAAAAGGTACAGATGAGGAAAAACGATCCAAGGCCGATGAAAATCCAGCCCGGTCTGGACTGCGCCCTATTGGCATCTCCCAGAATGAAGAGAATCCCAGGAATCTCAAGGAGAATCCCAGGGATTCCTAGCACAAGGGCTATGAGCATAGCTTGATTTATTACTCTCACCCCTTGATACGTCAGAGGGGTTAAACGGGCACGTTGGATCCCGATGCTTATTCGGATAAGAGGAAGCACGATGGCGCACAGGAGCAGGAAGGTGCTAAGCTCTATGAGGAACCATCCGGACATAGATTTCTCCTTGTAATTGCAGTGAAGAGTCGCCGTAGCATGCGATAAAACAACCTTCGTACGCTTTCCTGGTCACTCCTGCATCTGCATATGGAATAGAGACGCAGATGCAGGAGTGACCAGAAGAAGAGAGCTGTCACTATCTCTGAAGAGAGAGAGAGAAGGTCCAGGGGCCTGGAACTTTGGTATAGTGTTTGGCCGAAACAGGAGCGATATGCACTTGACCAACTGTCAACATCGCTGGTCCTTGAGTGACTGGCAGTGCTGTGAAAAAGAGTACTTGCAGGAGCACTTTTCCGCTTACGCCAACTGGTTGCTCCTGAGATGTCGGCGAAATCGCCGCGTCCGCTGTGCTATCCCAGGGTTGTACTACTGCAGGAACCAAAACCGATCCATCTGGTAAACGCAATTGCAAGAGAGCCCCGTCAATAATTGCTCCGTCGCTCAAACTCAAACCCATGTGATCTGTTGGCGAGATTCCGCTGATCTCGATATGAGTCGCGAATTCTGCCAGCATATTCACAGAGGTGCCTGGTGCCAATCCGCTTATCTGAAGAAGCAGACGAGCACCGGTGGGTGCAAAATTTAGCTGCAATGGTTCAATCGCTAATCCTTGCTGAACCAGCGGGAGGCTAGTCAGTTTCACTGAGCGATCAAGCAACGGTTGCAATGGGAATGTGATGCTCCATATTCCATCAAGCGTTGTCACAGGACGACCAGTAGCACTGCGTATAATCATCGACTTTACCGTAAATGTCAGAATTTGACGATGGTTCAGCACATCTGGAGCCAGGGGCGCAAATTCTAGTAATGCCTGATCGCGGAATTGTGCTCCAACAATATGACTATAGGTTTGATGATGGTCGTCAGTGAGTATGAAAAACAAAGGACCAGGCGCAACTGATGACGAAGATATCACATGATAGGTGATAGCAGTTCGGGCCGCATCCGCATACGCCTGATCGAGATGGAGGCTAATTCCATGCACTGTGACTTGACGATTGATCGGCGTGGCATGGTCAAGGGCGATCTGTTTTAAGCTTGGATCTCCTAGCCAGCTAAACAGTACTGGTGCGACGAGAGTAAAACCAGAAAAGATCAGCACCGCCGCCACGAAGAAACCTGACGCAAGGGCAAAACGCCGCTGCCGCCAGAGGGGAGTAGGCCGGCTTTTGAGCACACGCTCAAGCAGAAGCTGTTGGCGTATCCGTGGAAACAAGTCAGTATCCTCTGGAATATCCGTGGCAACCTCTTGCAGGGTAGCTTGCATGGAGGAGATAAAGTCATGCTCAGGCATTTTGGGTATCCTTTCTTGGAATCACAACCAACAGCTTTTCAGGAACGGTCTCTGCCGGACTCTGCTCAATCAGCCAGGCACACTGGCTCCGAATAGCTCGTTCTAGCGCTTGCATGCCAGCATGAAGTCGCCATTTTACGGTACCGGTGAGACAGCGCAAAATCGTCGCCATCTCGCGTTCATTGAACCCGTAATAGTAGCGTAAAATAATGGCTTCACGCTGCTTGGGAGTAAGTTGCGCCAGGGCCTTGACGATGGCTTCGCGCTGCTCAGTACGCTCAACCTGCTGATAGGGGTCGGCAATGCTTGGTCCTCTCTGCGCCATATTCTGGTAACTTGCTCGATCATCAATGGAGGCTCCCACCAGATCATCCAGGCTAACCGTGGCATGCTGAGAGGCTTTGCGCCTGTGCTGACGTGCAGTATTGAGTACAATCTGATAGAACCAGGGTGCAAAGGGACTATTCACGCGAAACTGTGTGCTGGCTCGATAGACATGAAGAAAGCTATCCTGGACAATATCTTCCGCGAGTGCGCGTTCTCCTATCACCAGATAAGCCAGGCGCAATGCCGCCAATTGATAGCGGTGCACCAATATTTCCAGGCCAGAGATATCACCCTGTTGGCACAGCCGCATGGCTTCTGCTTCGCTTTCCTGCATGCTGATCATGATCCTTCCAAAACTTCATTCCTTGTATACTATAGTATGCATTTGCCTTGATCTTGGTTAGGGGTTGGGGAGCTTCATCACTGGATTTGGTGAATCGATGCAGGAAAATGTGGTCTCGTAAAACCTGCATAATAATAGCATAGCGTTGAAGCGCTTGTTCTGCTAACTTTTGATTATAGGGTGCAGCGAGCTTGATTGGCTCTCTGCACCTCATTTGTTGAATAAGTCTTGGCTTTTTGAGCTAGCACTCATCTCTGTAACAATGATGACCGTTCCAAGACCCTGGCAGCCAAATACCAACTGTCGGTGCCAAAGGTGTATCGCAAATACCATGCCACGTATCGAGAAGGGAAGAAGTGCTACACAGTCCTTCAAACCGTGATCGAGCGCGAGGGCAAGAAATCGTTGGTTGCTCGCTGGGGAGCAATCTCACTCCACTGGGATATTAAGGCACCAATCAAGGATCATCAGAAGTTTCTGGGTCCGGGTCGATCAGAGTTAGAAAAGAGGCTCCTCGCTGACACCTGCGAATACTGTGGAACCACAGGCGACGCCGAACGCATCGAGGTGCATCATATCCGAGCGCTGAAAGACCTCAAAACCTTTGACGGTCGTGAAAAACCGCCATGGGTCAAGATCATGGCGGCGCGTAAGCGCAAAATCCTGGGGTTATGCATCACCTGCCACAGGATGTGACCTACGGAAGACCGATGAGACGAAGCCGATGTCCGTATCACGGACTGCATGACGCTGGAAAGCCCATTGCATTGAAAGATGCACGATGGGTTTGGGGGAAGGGGGTCGAAAAAGGGCCGCAGGAATGTAGTACCTCGTCGGCCTCCCATCCCACAAAAATGTGGGAGAGGCATTGGAAGGCTGTCTTGCACGCCATCTGGCAGCCAAACGAAAAACACAGACTCAGGAGAGGCTTGAGAAGCACGAGCCTATTGAGCAAGCGCCCCGAGTGGCCAAACGTTCTCCAAAGGTGGAGCACCTTCAGCAAGCGTACCGAGAAGAACGTCTGGCCTATTATGAGCAGATCGTTGCCTTGCATGAACAAGGCATGAGTCAGGCCAGGATCGCTGAACAGGTCGGAGTAAGTGACAAGACCGTTGGCAGATGGTTAACGGCTTCTGGGCCTGCTGAGACCAGACGAGGTCCCTATGTCAGCCAGCTCGATCCCTATCTGCCCTTTCTATTTCAACGTTGGCAGGCGGATTGCCACAATATGGTCCGTTTGCATCAAGAACTCGTCTCACAAGGCTTCAAAGGGTCCTATGCCAGTGTGCGTGATCACATCATTCGTCGGCTTCCCGAAGGCAAGAAGAACGGGGCAAACAGCAGTGAGTTGGCGAGAACTCTTCTGACCTCTCGGCAGGCCACCTTCCTGTTCCTAGCTCGCCCAGAATAGTTGGAGACCGAGGAGCAAGAGAAAGTTCAAAAGCTTTGCCAAAGCCATCCAGAAGTGGAGTTGGCCTACGACCTCGTTCAGCAGTTTGCCCGGATGCTGCGCACCCGTACTGGAGAACATCTTGAGACGTGGCTGGCCAAGGTGGTTGACAGCCAGATTTCAGAATTGCAGAGCTTTGTAGCTGGGATTGAACGAGACAAAGCAGCGGTCAAGGCGGGCCTGACGTTGCCTCAAAGCAACGGTTTGGTGAAGGGAAAAGTACACACTCAAACTCATCAAGCGCATGGGCTATGGCCGAGCAGCGTTCCCTTTGCTCCGCCAGCATGTACTCCACGCCTTGTAGAGTGACATCATTTGATACGTGAAAATTACCTATTACAGGAGGCGCGCATCACCAAATCTGACACTGTTGGGAAACCCCTTGGTCGAGTAGGACCTCAGCTTGTTTCTCCTTGAAGCAGAGATTGGTACAAGGAGAACAAAGGGGTTTCCCAACAGTATCAAATCTGTGCCAGACCCACTTAATTTCGTGATTTACATGCTGGGTTTCTGGATTCAGCTTGCGTATATATGCTAAAATTGTAGATAGAGATTCTCTTTATGTTACCGGAGAAGAGCATAATGGACATAGATGGAAATGATAGAGAGCCGATGATTCCTATACCAGGAACGTTTCAGTTTAAGAGGCTTGGTGATGATGCCGAGGAGAAGTACCAGATTCCGCAGCTGGCTGATCCGGCGTTTGATCGGGAAATTCGTTTACTTTTTACCAGGTTTGCTCTCCTTTCTATGAGACGAGCACAGTCAGATGTCAAGAAGTGGCATCATGCGGTCCTCACTCCGACACACCTTCTCTTGGGGATATTGGATGGGGCTGAAGTTTCCTATCTTCTGCCAAACGATCTTGAAAAAAATATCCTCATTCCGGCCGTTGAGGCGACACTTTCGATGGGACAGGAATCAGAGGTTGCGGTTGTTCCCGTGTCTGAGACAGTTTTGGGTGTGATTGCGGTGGCAAAGCGTGAAGCTCATGAGCGTGGGATTGATGTCATATGCCAGGGACATCAATGGGTTGGGTGTGGGCCGTTATTTCTGGGGATCCTGCGCGAGGGTGGTACCGCTGCATATGGAAAGGTGCTTGCGCAATATAGCCTTACCTACGATAGCATGCGTACCACCCTCCCGTGGGCGGCTTTTTTTACGTAATCCGGCTAGATGAACGTATAGGTTTGGGTATCATAGCTTCCATTAGCTGCGAAGCGGGGTGCATTACCGTGGGCGTCGTCGAAGCCTGCCATGGTGTAGGATACTGGAAGGTATGGATAATTTGATCCATTGCAGATTGCCGACCAATCAGATTTCCTGCTCCAGCCGCTGCTAGTGTTTAATGAGCCAACGGTGTAGGCGCCGTTTGGTCCTAAAAATTGATTGCCGTTGCATTTGCCTCCTGTGTCCCAGGAGAGCACGATGTTAGAGACGGTCACACCACAGAAGTTTTGCACCTGGACATACACCTCCACCACATCGATCTGCGGATTGTGCAACGACATGTAGAGATTTAGACAGGAAGCTGGTGGTAGGGCATTGGGGACAGCGGTTGTTTTAGACCTGACAGTGAAAGTGGGTGGGTATTGGCGGAGTAAATGGCTCTCGAACCCAGGGTGGTGTGAACTGGTTGTTGCAGAGGGACTGCTTGCATGAACTTTGGTTCCATATTCTTGAGATAATGTGAAACTAAGCATAGCAAGGATAGTAAACATCAAACAGAGAGAGAGGACGATGCGCCTCTTTGTTGATTGAAGTATTCGTTTCATGGGATTTCCTTTCACTTTTGTTCACAGAAAGTCCTGCCACATGATACACTCTATATCATGCGGAGTCCTCCGCTCGTAGCGATCTGTTGGGTTTACAAACTTTTGCAAAGCGTCATACCTTTGTTTATGCGCTCATTTTTCTATCGAGGATAGGATCTCGTGATGTTTACGGTAACTTGCTTGCTTCGTTTATACCTCCTTCCATATTGAGATATCATATGGTGAACACTTGCATCTGCTCATAGGAGCTATTGCACAACTAGCTTATGAAATGGTTTGCTGCTCTCCTGTGACTTAAAGCAATTCGGATTGACTGAACCGTACTCAGACCAGACACTGTCGCCCTTTCCCTCCTTTCTGTTCATGAGACTGTCGAAAATGTGAGCTTTTCCAGGGCGTTCTCTCAATTACCTAGTCGCTCTGGATCATAGCTCTTCAGCTCATACGGTACCGGTCGTGTATTGAGAGTCACATTTGCAAGACAGGTATTTTTCTGCTACTCTTGCATCAGCACTTGTCTGGTTCTAGCATACTACCTAGAATGCACAGAACACTGGTGCAATTTGAACAGCAGGAGATCATATCAGTGGGACAAGAGAAAATTCAGCAGACTCATGAGCGCTACACGTTTGGGGAGTTCGTGAGACAGTTCCGAGTACGCGAACATTTTTCTCAGCAGACCTTAGCCATGCGGCTGGGTATCCATCGCAATACCATCGCCCGCTGGGAGCAAGGTGATTACCTCCCGAAAACGCGAGGAGCGCTTCATGAGCTGGCTCAGACCCTCGGGCTCAATGAGCAGGAGAGCACCCAACTCCTGGAGGCGGCGTTCTTTCCGAAAGACGAGTGTGCAGACCATCCTGCTGCTGCGATCTGGACCGTCCCCTACCCGCGCAATGCCTTCTTTACTGGCCGGGACGAACTCCTGCACAAGGTGCATACACGGCTTGGCCGAGATCACACCATGGCTCTGACCCAATCCTGGGCCATCAGCGGGCTGGGTGGCATCGGCAAGACCCAGATCGCGCTGGAATATGCCTACCGGTATCGACACGAGTACCGCTTCGTCTTCTGGATGAGCGCCGCCACCCAGGAAACACTGCTCGCGAGTCTGGTGAGGATTGCCGAGCTGATGCACCTGCCCGAACAGGACACACACGATCACACCCGGCTGATCCGGGCGGTGAAAGCGTGGTTTGCATCCCAGCAGCAGTGGCTGCTGATCCTGGATAATGTGGAGGACATTGCGGTGCTCCAGAGTCTCCTTCCAACAGAGCATGCAGGACACGTGCTGTTGACCACGCGTGTGCAGGCCCTGGGCGCTCTGGCCCAACGCATCGAGGTGCAGACGATGGGCGTGGCCGAAGCCACCCTGTTTCTGCTACGCCGAGCCCGACTCCTGGCGCCTTTGGCGTTGCTCGATCAAGCCAGGCACGCTCATCTTGACGCCGCCGAGACTCTTGCCATCGAGATGGATTTTCTCCCACTCGCCCTTGATCAAGCTGGAGCCTACATTGAGGAGGTTGGATGCAGTCTCTCAACGTATCTGGACCGCTACCGAACGCACCGCAAGGAACTGCTGAAACGCCGGGGTCATGTGCCGGACGACCACCCGGAGTCGGTAGCCACGACGTGGTCCCTCTCATTTCAGAAAATCGAACAGACCAATCCAGCTGCAGCCGAGTTGTTGCGCTTCTGTGCTTTCCTGGATCCAGATACCATCCCCGAAGAGCTGATCAACGAAGGAAGCGCGCACCTCGGTCCCATCCTGGGACTGGTGGCAACCGATGCCCTCAAGGTAGACGACGCCATCCAGGAACTGCGCGCCTTCTCCCTAATCCAACGAGATCCCGACGCCCAGATCTTACGCGTCCATCGTCTGGTGCAAGCTGTCCTCAAGGATACTATGCACCCGGAAGAGCAGTCTCAATGGGCAGAGCGTGTGGTACAAGCAACCAATGCGCTGTTTCCCAACACTGTGGAGTTCGCCACCTGGCCCCGCTGTCGGCGTGTCTTGCCTCAGGCGCAGGCGTGTAGCGTGTTGATCCAAGCCCATGCTCTCGCGTTTCCAGAGGCCGCATCCTTGCTCTATCGGACGGCCTGCTATGTAGACGACTTCGGGCTCTATGAACAAGCCGAGCCCCTTCTCCAACACGCTGTGCGCTTATGGGAACATGCGTTGGGACTTGAGCATCCCACTATGGCACACGCACTGACGAGATTAGCCCAACTCTATAGGGAACAGGGCAAATACAAGCACGCTGAGCCCCTTCACCAGCAAGCCGTGCGTATCCAGGAACACGAGATGGGACCTGAGCATCCTGACGTCGCAACCGCTCTGAATGGTTTAGCCGTTCTCTATCAAGTGCAGGCCAAGTACGAGCAGGCCGAGCCCCTTCACCAGCGAGCTGTGCGCATTCAGGAACATGCTCTGGGATCTGAGCATCCTGATGTGGCTCTGTCCCTCAACCATCTGGCGACGCTCTTCGCTATTCAGGGCAAGTACGAGCAAGCTGAGCCCTTCTACCAGCGAGCGTTGTCCATCTGGGAGCAGGCGCTCGGCCTAGAGCATCCCGATGTGGCTGCTTCGCTCCATGCATTAGCGACCCTCTACCGAGATCAGCACAACTATGAACGTGCCGAGCCCCTCTACCAGCGGGCCTTACACATCCGAGAACACAGCCAACCGCACCATCCCGACCTCGCGACACTCTTCTTTGATGTCGCTGCTTTTGAGCATGCT
>JBDTHH010000806.1:0-12246 GCA_039937055.1 Ktedonobacteraceae bacterium
TCGAGATTGTTGGCCTGCCTGCCAAATAATATGCAAGGATTCATCCTGCTAGCCAACATTTGAATTGCCCTGGCGGGTTCTACAAACCATCTCGACGCCTGGCCCTCTTCGTGGTACAATCGACAAAACACGCATAGAAGCACATTGTTGCGAGGCAGAGAGGACAGGCAGGCCATGGCCCGGAAAAAAGAGATCAGACATACTAGCTCTCCCGAAGAGCTGGCAGAGATACAACAGCTTATTGAACAGGTTCACGACATCGCGCAAGAACTGCATGCCAGCAGCGGCGCCCAGCAGATGGAGGCGGCGCTGGCAGGCGTCAGCGGTACATCAGAGACCATACAGACAGCCTTTGCGAAGGCCCTATCCAAAGAACACGACCCCGACGCGGCGGATGTGCTGCTGGCTATGTATACGTTCAGCCCCGCTAAGGAGGGCCGCAAAGAGGCACGCCGCTCCCTGATTCACCTGGAGGGCGCGAAGGTGTATCCACAGTGGAGTCCACCAGCAGAGCAGCCAGCGGTTATCGCCACCAATCCACCACGCTTCTGGAAAGGCCTGGTAACCGAGATGCGCGAGCAGGGTGAGGTGCAGCTCTTCCTGTTCTGGGAGCAGGGGTTAGAATATAACCAGGGCCGCATGCTTTCTTTCATGCTCGACTTCTGGCACGATGGCGTCAAGAATTTCGTGCTGGAGACCAGCAACAAGCGCAACATTGAGGAGAGCATTGCGAACTCCAACCCGCAACATAAGGATGTGAAGCTGGTGGACTGCACCCTGGCGGAGGGGCGCCGTCTGGTAGAGGAGGCCCTCTCGGTGAACAAGTGGCGGGGCACAACGCCACACAAGGACTATCGCCACCACCTGCCCACCGTGCGCACCTTGCTGCTCGACGCTCCCGATGTGGGTCAGGACAGGGGCCGCACCTTTATCAATCCCGAACTTGAGCCTGACGAGATCGCGGTCAACTACGTCGGCGCCTGGTCGCTGGGCGACTATGGGCTGGCCTACGACCTGCTCGCACGCAACAACGCTATGCGCGACAACCTCGCGCGCGCCGAATGGATTGAGCAACATCGCGCCTGGGCCGACGAGGCGAAACCGGCGCGGATGGAACTGGGCTTCGCCTATGAACGCGAGCAGACACAGAGCGCCCTCTGGCTTCCCACCCCCATCATCGGCGGTCGCGGCACAGCGCGCAAAGAGGTAGAACTGGGCTGGTCCCTCGAACTGTCCGAGACGCCCCTCAGCGGTACACTCAAGGATATGCCACTGGGCACCGCCGTCAACAAGGACACCGGGCGGCACTGGTTCTGGACCAGTTACACGCTGGCCCGCGAAGAGGAGGGGTGGCGCATTCAAAGCATTACCGACGAGGGCGCCAGGGCCCAGGGCCTGTCTGCCATTGAACTGCAGAAACGCATCACAGAGCAGAATAAACGCATACAGGAGATCGTGCAACGGCAACAAAGCGCTGAGACGACTATCTCGCCGCAAAAACCTGATACCAGAGACTCGTTTGAGGAGGTCATACGGCGTATCCAGCAAACCCTGGCCTACGATGATGCCCTGATGGTGAAGCTCTCGCTCGTGCGTACCAGCTACGAGGCCGCGTTCAGCCACGCCATGGCCATCGGGGCAGCAGAGCGCGCCGCAGTCTACATCGCACGCATAGCACAACGCTTCCCCGAAGATCGGGCGGATATGCTGAGACAGCTCGCAGCCCTCCAGGCCGAAATCGGCGATACCTACGCTGAACGCGACATGCAGGAGCGCACGGCGCGCTTCTACGCGCTTTCTGAGCAGGCCCTGCGCGACTCTATCGAGGTGCAGAGCACTTCCCTCAGCTATATTCTGCTAGCCCAACTGAAGTTGCGCATTAGCGAGGATAGTGGCGCGGCCGAGCAACTGCTTCGCCAGGCCCAGAGCCTGCATCCCGACCAGGGCGAGGAAACGGTGATCGAGGTTGGTTTCGGCGATATCGCCAACCAGCGTGGGCAGTTTGAGGAGGGACTACAACACTTCGGGCGCGCCGCCGAATTAAACCCCGATTACCCCTCTATCTGGGTCGCTATTGGACAGACACAGGAAAGGCTCAAGCGTCCCGTAGAGGCCGAAGAGAGCTTCAAGCGCGCGCTCCAGGTGAACCCGCAAGACCAGGAGGCATATACCTATCTCACCAACCTGTATGTGCAAACAAAGCAGGATCACAAAGCTACCGAACAGCTTGAGCAGGGGCTACGTATCATGCCCACCTCCGTGCAACTCCATGCCCTGCTCGCAACGGTCTACATGCATATGGAGGACTACCCCCAGGCAGAACGCTACCTGGACGAGATTGAGCGCATCAACCCGGACCTCCCGGATATCGCGCCTATGCGCCAGGCACTTAACCAGGCGAAGAAGCGCTCATGATGATACAGGAACGCGCGATTACCTATCACACGGTGACGCTCGGCCCCTTGATGCGCACAGGCGACGCGCTGGCCCAGATACCAGTCCAGGATGAGACAGGGGAACAGGGCATTCTGGCCCTGCCCATCGCGGCCGGACTGCCGGGCGAGCGCGTGACGATCGCCGTTGAGGAGCCGGAGCCAGCGCGCACAGGACGACACAGGCGGCGCTGGAGGCCGCGCCCGCCGCGCGCCTGGATCACCGAGATCCACGAAGCCTCGCCGCTACGTACCCAGGCCCCCTGCCCGGTCTTCGGGGTCTGCGGTGGCTGCCAGCTTCAGCATATGCGCTACGAGGCGCAGATCGCGTGGAAGCGCGCGGTCGTGCAAGATCTGCTGCGCGAGATCGGCGGCTTCGCGGACCCGCCGCTGCTGCTGACCGTGCCATGCGCTGACCCCTGGCACTATCGCAACCATATGCGCTTCTCAGTGAACCGCTCCGGCCAGCCAGGCCTGACGGCCAGGGGTACCCATTACGTGCTGCCCCTCACCGCCTGCCCCATCGCCCACCAGCGCATCAACCAGGTGCTGGATATTCTGGCCCAGCGCCCCAACGCCCGGCCCCAGGTACTCATTCGCTGCGGCGCGGCCACGGGCCAGGTGCTTATCCAGCCACAGCCAGAAAATGAGGTAGCACGCGAGCTGACGGAGGCGAACATCGATCTACGCCAGGATACGATGGAGGAGATGCTGGCCGGCGAAACGTTCCGCATTCGTCCCAGTTCGTTCTTCCAGACCAACACCGCGCAGGCCGAGAAGATGGTCCGCATGGTCCTCGCTGGGCTCCTGGACGAGGGCGCACTGGAAGCTGATGCCTTCCAGCCAGGGACAGACCTGAGCGCTGGGAAGCTTACCATCGTCGATGCCTATTGCGGGGTGGGGACCTTCGCGCTGTTGCTGGCACGCCATGCTGCACAGGTGATCGCCATCGAGGAATCGGCCAGCGCCATCAAAGATGCGCAGTGGAACCTGCGCCACGTCAACAATGTCGAAATCCTCAAGGGCAAGGTCGAGGAGCTGCTGCCTGCGCTAGCGGAGCGCATCGACGGCCTGGTGATCGATCCGCCGCGCGCCGGCTGCCAGCCAGTAGTCCTGGATGCTCTTGTGCAGCATCCAGTCGCCAGGGTCGTCTACGTATCGTGCGATCCAGCAACGCTGGCCCGCGACCTCAACATCCTGTGCCATCTCCAGCCCACGTACCGCCTGCGCTCGGTGCAGCCACTGGACATGTTTCCCCAGACGGCGCACATCGAATGCGTGGCGGTTCTGGAACGTCAATTGTAAGAAAGGAGCTGGTGGTTCCTCCCGCCGCCTGAACGGGGCGAACCTCCACACTCAAGCATATGACTTCGCTGCCCCTTTTACTAGCCTCCGCCTCGCCCCGCCGGCGGCAGATGATCACTAAACTCGGCCTGCCCGTCACCATCGCCGTCTCGCCCTTTGATGAGGACGACGCGACGGCGCGCTATACTGGCCCGGCTGAAGATCTGGGTCGCTGGCTCGCCGAACACAAGGCGCGTGCCGCACTCACTCTCCCCGAGGCCGCCGATCACCTGGTGGTTACTTCCGATACCACCGTGCTGCTCGACGGCGCGGACCTGGGCAAGCCACGCGACGCGGCCCACGCGCGCGAACTGCTGCTCGCCCTGCGCGGCCGCTGGCATCACGTCACCACAGGCGTGGCCGTCGCCCGCCTGGTCGACAATGCCACCATCCTGCACAGCGCCAGTTGCACTACACCTGTGCTGATGCGACCATACAGCGAGCAAGAGATTGACGCCTACATCGCCACAGGCGACCCCCTGGACAAAGCGGGCGCCTACGGTATCCAGCACCCCACCTTCCAGCTCACCGAGCGCATCAACGGCTGCTACCTGAACGTCGTCGGCCTGCCTCTCTGCCTGCTAAGTACCCTGCTGGCAGAGTTCGGTGTCTCTCCCATCCTATCAGTACACCAACCCGCTAGCTGCCCCTGGTCGGAGCGCTGCCTGGAGGATAAGGGGTAGGGGCAGGACAAGACGTGGGCCAGAACGAGACGTAGGGGCGCTCATGTTCGCACGGGTAGGTTTTTACAGGGTGATGGAAAAGAGGGAGAGACGAGCAGGAGACGGAGCACTACCTATACGCCACCACCCCAAACGCCTCTGGCCTGCGCGCGATACGCGTAAAACCGGCCTCCTGAAGACGTTTCAGTACGCCCCTGGTGACGGGGCTACCTGATTTACTATTGAGGTCGCCGATGTAGTGGAAGAGGCGCCCGCCGCGTGCCAGGACGCGAAACAACTGGCGATAGAACTCGCCGGAGTAGAGGTCGCCCGCCAAACTGAAGGCCGGGGGATCGTGGATGATGCGCGCAAAGCTTTGTTCCTCGTAGGTAGGCACGACTTCGCAGGCATCACCCATTACCTGGCGAATGGCGGGATTATGGAACAAGGGCTGGGACCAGGGGTTGAGGCGCGCGATCTCCTGCGCGCCCGGATCAAGCTCGATGGTCACCACTTCGTCGGCCGTCTTTGCCGCTTCGATGGCTGTGTAGCCCAGTCCCGTGGCGGTGTCCAGCACGCGGCCCACGACTGGCGCAATGGCTTTGATTTTGCGCGCCGTATCCTGCATGGGGTCGATATCTTTGACACGGTGCATCACAAAGCCCGCGATCAGCATGCTCGGCGCGCCCAGCGTGGGATAGAGGCTGCACTGCCGGTTGGTCTCTTCCGAAAACACCTGGATGGCCCTCACAGAGCCATCCTCTATGATGAAGCAATTGTTCGTTGTGCGTGCGATCTTCTCAACGCCAGCCCAGCTCAGTTGCTCACCTGTGGGAAAGGACACCGCTTCTGGTGTAAGTGTCACGCTAACGGTCGTCACTCCCAGGTCGGGCGAGATCCGAACGGGCGAGATCCCCTGCCGTTTCGCCTTCAGTAGTCCCTCTGCCTGGACATACGATAGCATAAGTGGAAGCGCCATCAAACCTGCCTGCCATAATTTCTAGAGTGTAAGGCCATTATACCATCTCAGCAGAGGTAGGGGCCTCAAAGGTAGGGGCCTCAAAGGTAGGGGCGCCGTTTACAAGCCCGTTTGGCCGATAGGCGCGTTGAAAATTTTATCTAGAGAGTCTTGTCGCGTCTTGATAGGTGAACTATAATGACGGTAATCCTGTTTCTTTGCCATAGGGAAAAGCTATGCCAATCAGCGAACCTGCCGAATACGCTATTCTAGGACTCCTTGAACATCGGCCTATGCATGGCTACGAGATGTTTCAGCAGTTCCAGAATGCCGCACTGGGGCAGATTGTGCATCTTGAAATGAGCCAGATGTATGCCTTTCTCAAGAAGCTCAATCGCCTGGAATACATCGCCTCGCAGTTGGAGCCGCAGGGGGCACGGCCGCCGCGCAAGGTCTTCCACCTGACCGAAGCCGGGCGCAAGGTCTTTTTGTACTGGCTCACAGTTCCTGTTGAGCGGCCGCGTGAGATACGCATTCTCTTCCTGATCAAGCTCTACTTCAGCGAACGCGTGTGCCCCGAACAGAGCGCGGGCCTGGTCGATGAGCAGCTTGCTGCCTGTCGTCGTTTCCTTGAACACCTTGAAGAGCAGCAACCCAGTGTGGTGAAGACAGACGAGATGGCCTTCTTTGATCGGGTGGTGCTGAGCAGTCGCATCCATCAGACGCACGCACTTCTCACATGGCTGCAAGAGCTACAACGAGAATTTGGATTGAAACTTGCTGATAGCAACGCTTGAAACACAGCTCCATACCTTTAACCTGGACGTGAAGTTCGCGGCGGAGACGGGCAAGACGACGGTGTTATTGGGAGAGAGCGGCGCGGGCAAGACGACGGTGCTGCGCCTGCTCGCCGGCCTGCGCCACCCACAGCGTGGGTTGATCGCACTCGACGACAGCACCTATTTTGATAGCGAGCGCCGCGTCGTTGTTCCGCCCCAGAGGCGCCCATTCGGCTATGTCTTCCAGGAATATGTACTCTTCCCGCACCTGAGCGTCTTCGAGAATGTGGCCTTTGGTCTGCGCGCGCAGCGTCTCCCGCGTGAAGCCATTCGCCAGCGCGCCGGCGAGGCCCTGGAGCAGGTCCACCTGTCGGGTCTCGACCAGCGCCGCCCCGCACAGTTGTCCGGAGGTCAGCAGCAACGGGTGGCTATTGCTCGCGCCCTGGCGCTACGGCCGCGCCTGCTGTTGCTGGACGAGCCGCTGGCAGCGCTGGATGTGCAGACCAGGCGCGAGGTGCGCCAGGAGCTGCGCCGCATCCTGGCCCAGGTTGGCATTACAACGGTGCTGGTGACACACCATTATCTAGACGCTCTGCTCTTCGGCCAGCAGATCCTCGTTCTCGACCAGGGCCACGTGATCCAGCAAGGGAGCCAGCGCGACCTGTTGGAGCGGCCGCGTTCAGCGTATATCGCCGAACTGGTGGGTATGAACTTCTTCCAGGGACGCGTCGTGCGCCGCGAGGCCAACACCATCTGCGCTATCCAGATCGCGCACGACGGCACCCCTATCGAGATCAGAGCCGCGCTGGAGGAGGGTCTCCCGGTAGAGCGCGCACCAGCGGTCGGTGAGGAGGCCTGCGTCGTCGTTGATCCACGCGGGGTCACCCTCTACCAGGCACCGCCCGATAGCTCGGCACGCAACGTCTTCCACGGAGAGATCGTGCAACTGTTGCGCCTGGGTTCTGCTGCTAATGGCGGCGACCAGAGAGATGACGGACGCGTACGCGTGAGCATCCTGCTGGACCCCGCGATGCCGCCGCTGACTGCCGAGATCACCGAGGCCTCCGCACTGCGCATGGAGCTACACGAAGGGACACAGGTATATGCCAGCTTCAAGGCAACGGAGGCCAGAGCCTATTAAGGCAAGCCATGGCCCCTACGCGGTTGCGGCAATAGATCCCTTCGAGAATAACCCTTCCGTCGCTATATGCTCTGGCACAATCACCTTGAGCGCACCTGGCATAACCGTGAAGGTGGCCGGCGTATATCCGGCCGCGTCACCATCAAGCTGAATTGGGAGCGGATCGCGCGTGTGTACCTCGACGGACCGGCAGGTCTCGTATCTTACCCATTGACGCCGTTGCTTGCGGCGTAAGAGGAAATCCCAGAGGACGACGAGGCGCCCCAGCATATTCTGCTTGCGCACAACACATACGTCGAGCAGGCCATCGTCGCACTTCGCCTGCCAGGTAAACTTGACGGTCCCCCCGTACAACTGCGTATTGCCGACGGTAATCTGCAGCGCGCGTATACGTACCGAGCGCTTATTCATGTGCAGACGCGCGTTGAAGCTGGGATAGCCCAGGCCCACCCACGTTCCCAGTAGCAGGTATCCAAGATAGCCCAGGCGCTTGATGGATTTTTTATTCGTTTCCATAACATGGGCCACCTCCCCGTCGAGGCCAACGCCGGCCATCAAGAGAAAATAACGTCCATTGACGGAACCTAGATCGATGCGCCGCGTTTGCCCATGGAGCAATATCTCGTGTGCCCCCGCGTAATCCAGCGGGATACCTACCTCGCGCGCCCACACGTTGACCGTGCCGCCTGGCAACACGCCCAGCGCCGTCTCGCTCCCCGCCAGTTCCTGGATCACCTCGTTAATCGTGCCATCGCCGCCCACCGAGACTACCACGTTCGCCCCCTGCTCCACGGCCTTGCGTGCCAGCACGCTCGCGTCCCCGGCCGCCTGTGTGAGTTTGAGGTCAACCTTCCAGCCATGCTGCCGCAAATTATGCAGCGTGTCATCTAGTTTGGATTTCTGTTGTGCGAAGCTGCCCGCCGTCGGATTAGCAATAACCACTGCATAGTAATCAGGAGCCGCATTATCTGCCTGCTCCTGTAGCATATTTTCCCGCATCTATACATCCTTATGTATACTATCTAACGAATCTAGCCTGCGCGTAAATTCTCAATCTCGTTCTTGAGCGACAATACCTCGGTATCGAGCCGGTTGACCTGCGCCTGGGCCGCGGTTGTTTTAGCCTGCTCGGAGCGCACAAAGCGCGTATAGGGGGCAAGTGCATCACCGACACGGGCAATGGACGCGTTAAGCTCGCGTTGAAATTGGTCGTTCATGGCGGTGTGCAGCCGCTCGCGCAGTTCTTGCATCTTGACGTTGAATTCCTCTTTGGCACGATTGCGCCGCGCGGGAATGATATAGAGCCCCAGCCCTAAGATCAGCATGCCGGCCAGGATGCCGCTGACATCGGCGGCGGCCGTGGTGGCGAACGCGACGACAGCCGCGCCCAGGCCGATGCCGCTGGCGCCCGCGATGACTGTTTGTGTGACCGAGGCACGCAGGTCGCGCGAGAGCGCCTCTGCCTCCGCCTCGCGATCATAGGTGTTGACCGCGTTCTGCGCGCTACGCGCCACCGATTGCAGCAACGTACGCCGGTTATAGTCGAATTGCTTACCAACCGAGCCAATCATCTCTTCGTCGCGCCGCACGCTTACCTGGCGCCGCCGGTCCAGGTACTCCATGATATCCTGCCACAGCCGGTGCTCGTGCTCTACCAGCCAGTCAATCAAGCCCTGCACAGCCACATCGATGTGTTGGGCGCTATCTCCGACCACGTCGTGCTCAAACTCGTTGCGTACGTGCTCGGTCCGCACCAGATCGAAGATGCGCCCCAGGCGAATGGTATCATCGAAGAAACGGTCGCCGCGTGTGCGCATCTCCAGGACAATATTTTCGATCTCGCCCAGCCGGTGTCCGAAGTTCTGCTTCATGTCCTCCTGGTAAAGCCGCAACTGTTCTTCAATGGTGTTGACCGTGCGCGCGTCTTCCGCCAGCAATACTGCCCGCTGCTCCACCACATTGCGGGTCTCGTGAATGAGGCGCTGCATCACGCCCAGCGGCGTCAGCAGCTTCAAGCGCACGCGCTCCGCCTGGTCGAGAGTATGGAAGAGATATTCCTCTAAGGCATCAAAACGGCTGCTCTGCCATATTTTGACGGCCTCGTGTCCGACGGCGGTATGCGCCTCTTGCGCGCGCCGGGCTGAGACGGGGAAGATATCAGGTTGGAAACCTAGCAGGCTCTTGCAGCTCTCGCGCACAAAATCCAGGACCTCCGTCTGCGCCTCAGGTGTGCGCAGGAGGTCGATCTTATTCAGCACGATGACCACCTTTTTGCCCCACGCGCGGATGCGCTCCAGAAACGCGCGCTCGCTCTCCGTAAAAGGCCGGTCTACCGAGGTGATGAAGAGGATCAGGTCGCTGCGCGGGATAAACTCTTCGGTGAGTCGCTCGTGCTCGCGCAGGATGGCGTTGGTGCCGGGCGTGTCTACGATGGTGATGTCGCGCAAGAAATCGGCGGGGAAGCTCAGCTCAAGGATGCCGTTCTCGCGCTGGCGCCGCTGCTCCTCCGCTCCATAGCGCACTAAGGTGATCTGGTGGGTGGTGGGAACGACGCCCTCTTCCAGGGAGTTAGCGTGCAGCAGCGCGTTGATGCACGCGGATTTACCGGCGTTGAATTCCCCCACGATCACCAGCAAAAATAGCTCGTCAAGCGCCGTTGTGACCTGCTGTAGCGTCGTCGCATAGGCCTCCGCGCCTTCAAAGCCCACCAGGCACGCTTGCAACTCATTGGCAAGCGCGCGCTCCTTCAGCAAAAGTTCCCGTTGCTGCTCGTGCAATATTACTGCTGACATACCTCGTCCTTGTAGAAAAAAATGCGGCCCTTTGGAAAATTACCTCTGGCTATCACTATCTACTTCTTATACGTATACGCGCGGTAATAGTGGCACAACTCAACGGCACTCAGGCAGAGATATCGGACGCCGACTTGGAGGGCGCAGGCCAGCGCTCATCAATCCACACGTGGCACACGCGCGAGGATCTCCGAGACGACCTCGTAGTTGATGGTACCCAGGCGCTGCGCCACCTGCTCGGCACTGAGGGAGGCTCCATTCTGGCGCCCGATGAGCACCACTTCGTCGCCCATGCGTACCTCTGGGATGTGTGAAACGTCGATCATGCACTGGTCCATGCAGACGCGGCCCAGGATCGGCGCCTCCTGACCATGGATGAGCACCATGCCCCAGTTGGCGGGCGCGCGCCTGAAGCCGTCCGCGTAGCCGACCGGCAAGACCGCCACGCGTGTTGGGCACTCTGTGACATAGGTGCAACCGTAGCTGATACCCTCGCCAGCCGGGATGGTTTTGACCTGCGCTACCTGCGTCTTGAAGGCCAGCGCGGGCCGGAAGCCCTGCGGCAGGCGCACCTCGGCGGATGGATCAAGCCCATAGAGGGCGATGCCGGGACGCACCATGTCGAAGCGCGCCTCCGGCAGGCTCAGCAGCGCCGCGCTGTTGGCGGCATGGATAAGCGGCGGACGCAATTGCTCAGTCTCCAGCGCGTGCAACACCCGTTGGAAGCGCGCCAACTGCTCGCGCGCGTGTAGCGGCTCCTGCATATCGGCCATGGCGAAGTGCGTAAAGATACCCTCGATTTCAATCCCTGGCAGGAGCCTGACTGCGCGCATGAACGCCAGCACCTCGTCGATCTGCTCGGCCCGTAGCCCCAGCCGCCCCATGCCTGTGTCGATCTTGACATGCGCTTTGACGGGGCGTCCCAGGGCTAAGGCGGCGCGCGAGAGTGCGTGCGCCGCTTCAAGCGAGTACAATGTGACCGTCAAATCCAGGCGCACGGCCTCGCGCATCTGCCACAACGGCACGTAGCCAAAGACCAGGATAGGCGCCGTGATGCCGGCCTCGCGCAACGGCACCGCTTCGCTGACCGTCGCTACTCCCAACATGCTCACGCCGTTCAGCAGCACTGTGCGCGCGACCTTCAGCGCACCATGGCCATAGGCATCGGCCTTGAGACTTGCCAGGACGCGTACGCGCGGCCCCACCAGTTCTTTGATGCGGCGCGCGTTGTTGGCGATGGCGCTCAGGTCGATCTCAACCCATGTTGGACGCTCCGCCCGCATCATGATGATCTGCTTCCAGCCAGGGGTCTGGCGTACCAGGCACTCAGGCGCCTGGGCCGGGTCCGCCAGCAGCAGTTCCGTCACACGCTCCATGCGTGTCCCCTCTGAGCCTTTGATGAGTATCACATCCGCAGCCTTCTCGCCGGCCTGTCTACTATCCGTCGCTTCGAGCACCTGGCGCGCTGCCTTCGCCGCATCTTCGTGCGTCGAGGTCACCACAATGCGCGCCGCCGACATCCCCGCCCGCTGTGCCGCGTCAGCGATGAGTGCTGCGCGCTCGCCGCGTGTCACCAGGTAGTCCGCACGCCGTGCCGCCTCGCGCCCAACCATTAGCTGGGCCTCTTCCTCAAAATCGCCCAGGCCCAGCATATCGCCCAGCACCGCGATGCGCCGGCCCGCCGGCAACGCCCTGAGCGTCCGCAGCCCCGCGATCACCGCCGCTGGCGCCGCGTTATGACTATCATCGAGCAGCCGTGAGCCGCAGATTCCGGCCAGCGGGTTGAGTCGCCCCGGCAATGGATCTACGTTCGCCAGCACCGGCAGCATCTCTTCCACGCGCAACCCGCAAATTTGCCCCACAGCACACGCTGCCAGCATCGTGGAGGCATGATGCGCCCCCAATAACCGCGAACTAAATCGGCCTGCCTCATCATGTGATGTAGGGGCGCAGGCCAGCGGCGCCCCTACATGAAATGAGAGTCCCTCCCAGGTGACCTGCATATCGTATGCTGTTGAGGGGGCGAAGGCAGCTTTTCGCGCGCGTATCTGCTCCGCCATAGGTCGGACGAGCGGATCGTCGTCGTTATAGACCGCGTATCCTTCTTCTGGTAGCGCGCTCAGCAGGCTCCCTAGCTC